>JAJAZE010000650.1 GCA_026785925.1 Pyrinomonadaceae bacterium | reverse complement strand
CCGGCACGTCGAGCTGCACCGGAACGTGATAATCGCCGAGATGCCGCGTCACCGGATTAGCCCAGCGTTTATCGTATTCGGTCGCTTCCATCAGAGCCGAACCGAGACCATAAATCACGCCGCCGATGATTTGCGAACGCGCCGTTTTTTCGTTCATAATCCGCCCGACATCCTGCACGCTGACGAATCTTTTAACGCGAATCGTGCCGAAATCTTCGTCCACCCAAACTTCCGCAAACTGCGCTCCGAACGAATGGAACGAGTATTTTTTACTGTCGGAATTTTCTTCTTTGGAAAACGGCGCGGTCGAACACGGTGCTTGATTGCCGCCCAAACCGCCGCCGGAGGCGGGCATCGCCGTCGCGCACGATTCCATCATCGTTTTGTTATTGCGCCGCATAATATCGGCGTAAGTATCCGATTTTGAAGTGTCGCTTTTGACGAAAAACTTCGCTTCGGCGAACTCGATTTCTTCAGCTTTGCTGCCGTTTATTTTGGATTTCGCGTCGCTTAACGCCAACGTCAGCAAATCTTTCCGCAGCATTTCGCCCGCCGCCAAAACCGCCGGATTGACGCTCGCCGCCGTTTGCGAGCCGCCGGAAACCGGCGCGGACGGCAAAGTCGAATCGCCGATTTCGACCGAAATGCGTCCGACCGGAACGCCCAGCGCGTCAGCCGCCGTCTGCGCCATAATCGTATAAGTTCCCGTGCCGAGGTCTTGGGTCGCGCTCAACACTTTGACCGAACCGTCCGCCTTCATTTGGATTTTCGCCGACGCGGAAGAACGTCCTGCCGGATAAGTCGCCGTCGCCATTCCGTAACCGATTAAATGTTTGCCGCTGCGCGTTTGTCGCGGCTGCATTCGACGGTTCGACCAGCCGATTTTTTCCGCGCCGATTTTATAGCATTCGAGCAAATTTTCTTCGGAAAACGGCAGCTTTTCTTCGACATTGGTCGAAGTATGATTCAAAATCCGAAGCTGCATCGGATCAATTTTCAACTCGTTGGCGAGTTCGTCCATCGCCGATTCGAGCGCGAAAGTTCCCGGCGTTTCGCCCGGCGCACGCATAAAAGTCGGCGTTCCGATATTTAGTTTGGCGACTTTATAAGTTACTTCGCGCATCGGCGCACCGTATAAAACATTCGTCTGTTTGCCCGACGGCTCGAAAAAATCCGAAAGATTCGTGTAGGTATCGCTGTGATGACGCATTGCCGTCAGTTTGCCGTTTTTATCGGCGGCGAGCGCGATTTTTTGGATGGTCGCGCCGCGCCGACCGACATTCGTGACCATCATTTGTCTGGTCAGAACGAGTTTGACCGGACGCTTGACTGATTTTGCCGCCATCGCCGCCAATAGAATGTTCGCCCATTGACCGCCTTTACAGCCGAAACCGCCGCCGACAAACGGCGACAAAACTTTGACGTTTTCGCTTTCCAGATTAAAGAAAAACGCCGCCACGCCCTGCACACCTTTCACGCCCTGCGTCGCGTCATAAAGCAGCAATTTATCGTCCGCTTCCCAAACGGCAACGGTCGCGTGCGGCTCCATCGGATGATGATTTTCCGTCGAAGTCTTATAAGTGTGTTCGATTTTGACGGGCGAAGAAGCGATTACAGATTCCGCTTTACCTTCGTTAATCTGCACTTTTTCGCCGAACATCTGCTGCGGTTTAAAACCTTTAGGCAGTTCTTTTTCAAGTTCGACGGCAATCGTTTCTTTCGCGTAAGTAACTTTGACCATCTCGGCGGCAGACCGCGCCTGCTCGTAAGTTTCAGCGACGACGAGCGCGATATACTGTCCGAAATAATGCACCTTATTGTCCTGAAGCGGTGTCAGATTTTCTCCCAAAAGCCCGCCGACCATCAGCAGTTCCAGCGGATTTTTCAATTCTTTCAGACGAATCGCGTTTTCGTGCGTCATCACGCGCAAAACGCCGCCCGCGCTTTGCGCCGCCGTTGCGTCAATCGCCATAATCGTGCCTTTCCCAATCGTCGAACGCACCGGAAAAGCATACGCCATCTGATTTTGATTAAACTCGGCGGCATATTTCGCCTGCCCCGTGACCTTCAAACGTCCATCAATCCGGCTGATCGGTTTGCCTGTTTCGACCGTCTTTTGCATAATCGCTGTCCTCTCTGATTTGATTGTTTATTTGCTTAAAGCAATTCGTCCGGCGTAATCGGCAAATCTCTGACGCGCTTGCCGGTCGCGTTGAAAATCGCGTTCGCCGCCGCCGCGAATGCCGCCTTTTTCATTCAGCTTCGGCGCGTTTTTGTGCGTGATGACGGCAAGCACACCGACCGCTTTTTCCGCCGCGCTCGTTTCAATCTCCGTAATTTTCCCGGCGGCGATTTCACTTTTAAAAATCACCGCGTAAGCCAAATTCGCCAGAGCGTAATCGGTCGCGTAACTCGCCGCGCCGGTTACTTTTAAAAGCCCGTCAATTCGGTTCATTCCCTGTCCGACATTTTTCGCTCGTTCTTTCATTACATCTTCTCCACTTGAAATTGTTTCCAAATTTCCTATTAAATTTTTGCTTTTTTGCAACTTGGAAAAGGAAATTTTAATTCTACTCCGCTCAAATCGTTGTTTGCCTCAATGTTAATTGATAATGTCTCAATACTAGGAAATGAGTCTTTACTTGCACTGATTAGCTTTTCCAACTTTGGACAATTTTCATGTTCTTCGGCATAAGTCACCAGCGATCCAAACAGTCTTCCTTTTTGTCCTTTGAGAATTCTAATACTGAATCTTCCTTTATCATCTATTTGCGTTTGCGAGTCGTTTTCATCTTCATCATCCTTCGATTGTTTTCCGTCTTTTTCCGCAGTAAATTCAATCGAAATGTCTTCAGCGTTTTCCTTATTGGCGAGTTTTCCATCTTCAAATAATACAACTCCGCTTATCGTTATGATTTCTGCGGTTTGCGGCGCGTTGACGATTAAATCTTCACGGAAGTCGCCCGCACCGACGGTGATTGGGGCAGCGTCTTCGCGGCGCGTTGCGCTCGGATAATAAAATGTGCCGAAAGGTTCGCTAGCAGATATTTTGCCGTCCTGATTGACAACGATGAGATAAGTTCCAGCAGGAATCTCGGTAAATTCAAACGCGCCGTTTTTACTCGTTCGGTCGCTTTGATAAAAATTTTGTGATTCTTTGCCGCGTGTCGGAAGCAATTCAAGCCGGACATCTTCGAGCGGCTTGCCGTACATGTCGAACAATCTTCCGCGAATCGCGTTGTCAATCTCAAAGTAAAAATTCTGTTCGGTGTGACCTTTGGCTTTTATTTCAACTTCAACCGAATCTGTATTTTTCGCGCGCGAAAATTTATAGCCGGGATTTTTTTCCGGCGTGATTTTATATTTTCCAGCGGGCAAATCGTAAATTTCATAAACGCCGTTATCATCCGTTTTAAGTTCGATGCTTTTGCCGTTTCCGCTAATGTGGATTTTTCTTGTGCCAAGTCGGTTATGTGAAGATTCTTCATCTTCGACCGCCGCCGCGATTGATTGCGTCAATGTGCCGGAGATACGAGTCTTGCCGCGCAACTTCGCCGTTTTCTCCAAGTAAAGCAAATCAGCGGCGACGTATTCGAGACTGGCTGACCGCGAACAGGTAAACGCCGCCCAGATATTGTCTTTGACGGGCTTTGCGCCCAGATAAAAAAGATATTCCGTGCCGATGCCTTTTTCGCCGAACGTCCAGATGCAATCCCCGCCGCCGCCTTGCTTGAATGTGAGTTCTTGACCGGTTTTCAAATTTCCTTTGAAAACTTTTTCGACGGTTAATTTCGATTGTTTAATGCCGCCGTAACCGTAGCCTTTTTCGCCTTCGGCTAATGTTTCTACCGATTGCAACTTCAATACGACGACGTTCGGCGTTTTTTCAAAAGCAATGTCAACCGTCGGCGATACAACGCACGAACACGCTCGCGCAATATCAGCCGAAACAAATAATGCGAAAAGCGCAACACAAAAAGTAAAGATTCGATGAGTTTTTATTTTTGACATATTTATCTAACCGATACACAGCCGATTAACTCAAACTTCCAAACTTTTGAAAAACAAATTAAACCGCGCCGCCGTTCATCGCCATTTGCAGAGCGCGGACGATGCCGCGATTTCCGAGTTCGACTTTGAATTTATTATGTTCGAGCGGTCTCGCGTTTTTCATTTCCGCTTCGGCGGCTAACTTAAAATTGGCTTCGGTTGCTTCTTTGCCGATCAGCATTTTTTCCGCGTTCGCAGCGCGCCACGGTTTATGCGCCACGCCGCCCATTGCAATCCGCGCCTGTTTTATTTTGCCGCCGTCCATTTCCAGCGCGGCGGCAACCGACAGCAACGCGAAGGCGTAAGAAGCGCGGTCACGGACTTTCAGATAATAAGATTTGCCCGCAAAATTATTTTTTGGCAGCTCGATTGCCGTGATTAAATCGCCGTGATTCAAATTCGTATCTTTTTCAGGATTATTCTCCGGCAAGCGATGAAAATCGGTGAACATAATGCTGCGCTCTACGCCGTCCGCGCCCTGCACTTTGACAACCGCATCCAAAGCGGCGAGCGCGATTGACATATCCGACGGATAAACGGCAACGCATTTTTCCGACCAGCCGAAAATCGCGTGCATCCGGTTGATACCTTCGAGTGCGCCGCAGCCGGTTCCCGGTTCGCGTTTGTTGCACGGCATCGCCACATCATAAAAATAAGAGCAACGCGTTCTTTGAAGAAGATTACCGCCGTTACTCGCCATATTGCGGATTTGCTGGGACGCGCCCGCCAGAATCGCCTGCGACAGCAGCGGATAATTTTGACGGACGAGCGGATGATTCGCCGTATCGGTGTTTTTCGCCAACGCTCCCAACGATAATCCGCCGTTCGCCGCCTTGATCTGCGTCAAGTTGAGCCGCGAAACGTCAACGATTTCCGTCGGTCTTTCGACATCTTCCTTCATCAAATCGAGAATGTTCGTGCCGCCCGCCAAAAATTTCGCGGTCTGATTAGCGGAGACGGTTTGCACGGCGTTTCGAGGGTCGTTCGCGCTGGAAAATTTAAACGGTCGCATTTTTTTCGTCCTCCTGATTTTCGTTTGCGCTTGCGGTTAATTCGCTGTCCGGCGTATAAAAACTCCAGCTTTGCGCCGATTCTTTGCCGCTGTGAACTTCCCGAATTGCCGCGACGATGTTCGGGTAAGCACCGCAGCGACAGATGTTGCCCGACATTCTTTCCCTGATTTCATCGTCGGAAAGTTTGAGGCTTTTGGCGTTGGTTCGCAAATTGGTCGAAACATAACTGGCTTCGCCGTTTTTCGCTTCATTGAGCAGCGCGACCGCCGAACAAATTTGTCCCGGCGTGCAGTATCCGCACTGAAAGCCGTCGTGTTTGATAAACGCCGTCTGCATCGGATGAAGTTTGTCGCCGCTCGCCAAACCTTCAATGGTCGTCACCGATTTCCCTTCGCACTGTGCCGTCAAAGTCAGGCACGACAACACGCGCCGACCGTCAACAATCACCGTGCAGGCTCCGCATTGCCCGTGGTCACACCCTTTTTTCGAGCCGGTCAAATTCAAGCGTTCGCGCAAAGCGTCGAGCAAAGTCACCCGCGAATCGAGCGTGACGGCTTTTTCCGCGCCGTTGATTTTCAATTTCACCGTCACCGCATTTTCTTCCGCGATTGGCGCAAACATCGCGCCTTCCGGCGTTTCGAGCGCGGCAAAAACCTGTTCCTGCGCTAATAAATTCAGCGCGAACGCGCCCAATCCCAACGTTGCCGCCTGACCCAAAAATTTGCGCCGCGCTTCACCCAAATCCGAAAGTTCGGGAAGCAAGTCCTGTAGCAATGCCGCTTCGTCCGCCGTCAATTCGGCTTCATTAAATTCGTCAAACTCTTCCGCCATTTTAGTTCTCCTTGTTGAAATCAACCGTTTGCCCGTCCGCGAAATTTACCTTTTAAATTTCTGATGAGCGACTTTTTCGTCCGTAAAATTTAATTTAACACACCGGAAAAATTTTCAAAAATTTAACACAGAAAAATTTTCAAAAATTTAATACAATTGAAGGATGGACATAATTCTACTGACTGGAGAGAGAAGCGTCTCGCTTGCCCCGTTCGAGGCGCGGTGAGAATGGAACGCCGCACGGTTGCTAAAAGTTTCGGGTAATCGAGAGGCGTGTCCGTCTCCGGCTTCGCTCGAACGGACGGCAAGTGAGACGCTTTTCTCTCCAGTCAAACGCCCGTTTTCGTTTGTATTGAATTATGTCCACACTTCATATAATCGAGCTTGGACGGATGATGCAAGACAGTTTAATCGGAATAATTTTGTTGGCGGCGGGCGAATCCGCCAGATTGGGCGAACCGAAACAACTTGTGCGGTTTCAAGGCGCGACGCTGCTTCGCCGAAGCGTCAAAGCGGCACTTAAAATTTCAGGCAAAATCGTCGTCACGCTCGGCTCACGAATCGAGATTATACGCAAGGAGATCGAAGATTTGCCCGTCGAAATTGTCGAGAATAAAGATTGGCAAACCGGAATGAGCGGTTCGATAAAAGTCGGGCTAAAGAAATTATTCGATGACGCTGACAGTATTCGGGCGGTCGTCGTAATGGTTTGCGACCAGCCTTTTGTTGACGAAAATTTGTTGGAGAAAATTATCACGAAATTTCACGAAACCGACGCGCCGATTGTCGCCTGCGCGTATCAAAACACACGCGGCGTTCCCGCGCTTTTTCACCGGAAACTTTTCCCCGAACTGCTCGCGCTCGACGCGAAAGCAGGCGCGAAACGATTGATAAAAAAATACGAATCGCAAACAGCGACAGTCTCATTTCCCGAAGGCGAGTTCGATATTGACACGCCGGCGGACTACGAGAAATTGTTGAATTCATTGGCTTACATCGTCACCAGCACCGCTCTGATTTCGCCATAGCTGTAATTGTCGCCCAAAAATTCCTTAACGGGCGCGATGGCGAAACCGGCGTTTAAACTGGTAATCGCATTTCTGATCGTTTCGATTTTATCCGTCGCAACGAGGTCGTCAAGCCGCACTTCGCCGCTCGGAATAAACCGGACGAGATGCGTTTCAACCGTGCTGACCGCCACTCCGCGCGACTCGGCGATTTCGGGAATCGAAAGCCCCGATTTGAACATATCTAGTGAAACGTCGTAAGTGGTTTGCCCGTTTCCGTCGCGGATCGTGCGCTTTTTGGGTTCGCGTTTCGGCGTTTTTAAATTGATGCGGGAAGTCAGATTATTCCGGTCGCAGTAATCCACGATTGTTTCTAAAAAATCCGCCGCGTATTTCTGCAATTTCAAATCGCCGACCCCGGAAATCTTTCGCATTTCGTCTTCTTTGTTCGGCAGATACGTCGCCATTTCGATCAAGGTCGCGTCGGAAAAAACGACATACGGCGGCACGTTTTCCGCTTTGGCGAACGCCGTCCGAACCAATCGCAATTCGTCGAATAAGTCTTTCAGATATTCGTGTTCGAGCGGCGAGACGAGCGACGGTTTTCTGTCTTCCCTGATCGTCACTTTGAAGAGTTCGACCGGCGTTTGCCCTTTCAAAACCGCTTCGCTTTGGTCCGTCAAAACAATTGTCGGATAAGTTCCTTCGGTTTGCGCCAAATAGCCTTGCGCGATTAAATCCTTAAAATAATCGAACCAATTATTTTTGGAAACGTCCACGCCGATGCCGTAAGTTTTCAAGTTTTTATGCTCGTCCCGAATCGTTTTCGCTTGGGAACCGCGCAGAAAATCAATCAGATAACTCAGCCCGAAACGCTGCCCGGTGCGCGCCACCGCGCTCAACGCTTTCTGCGCGATAATCGTGCCGTCGAACCGTTCAAAAACCGTGTTGCAGTTGTCGCAGCGTCCACAGTCTTCGATTAAATCTTCGGAGAAATAATTCAGCAAAAATCTGCGGCGGCACGTTTTCAAATCGCCAAACGCGCCCATCGTGTTCAGCTTTTTTAACATTATTTCGCTCTGCGATTTGTTGCCTTCGACTTCGGCGAAACCTTTTAATTTATTAACATCGCCCCAACTGAAAAACAGCAACGCTTCCGATTGCAAACCGTCGCGTCCGGCGCGTCCGGTTTCCTGATAATAGCTCTCGATGTTTTTCGGCAAATCCATATGGACGACAAACCGCACGTTTGATTTGTCAATGCCCATTCCGAAAGCGATTGTTGCGACAATAATTTTCACTTCGTCCTTTAAAAACAAACTCTGATTTTTGTCGCGCGTTTCCTTGTCGAGTCCGGCGTGATAGGGAAGCGCGTCAAAGCCTTCGTCGCGCAAATCCGCCGCCAGACTTTCCGCCGAATTACGGCTCAGACAATAAATGATGCCGCTTTCTTGGCGGCGCGGTTCGAGATATTCGAGCAGTCGCGGGTAAGAATTTCGTTTCTGTTCGATTTTGTAAAAAATGTTCGGGCGATTAAAACTCGAAACAAATAGCGCGGCGTTTCTGATTGTTAATCTCTCGACAATATCGTGTCGAACGAGTTTGTCAGCGGTCGCCGTCAGCGCAATCAAAGGAACGTCGGGAAAATATCTTTTCAATTTTCCGAGTTGAATATATTCCGGTCGAAAATCGTGTCCCCAACTCGATATACAATGCGCTTCGTCAATCGCAAACAGCGACACACTAACCGATTTCAAGAAATCAATAAACTGGTCGCCCGTTTGCAAAAGGCGTTCGGGCGCAACGTAAAGCAATTTTAATTTGCCGCTTCTGACCGCCTGAAAAACTTCCGTCTGCTCGCGGCTCGTCTGCGACGAATTCAAAAACGCGGCTTCGACACCGTTGTTTTTCAGCGCGTCAACCTGGTCTTTCATCAGCGCAATCAACGGAGAAATCACCACCGTCAAACCGTCGAGCATCAGCGCGGGAATCTGGTAACACAAAGATTTCCCGCCGCCGGTCGGCATCAACACCACGCAGTCGTTTTTTTGCAGCACGGTTTCAATCGCCTGCTCCTGATTCATCCGAAACGAATCGTAGCCGAACTGACGCTTGAGAATTTCTTTTGCTCTCGTGATGTTCATTATATTTCTTCTTTATTTCTCCGACTGGAGCGCAAGCGTCCCGCTTGCAATGAGCGTCCGCAGCGGGCGCGAAAATCACGCTGGCAAACAAGCCTCTGAGCAGGCAAAGGTTTATTCGCGCTCACGCGCTCAATGCAAGCGGGACGCTTGCGCTCCAGTCCGCTTCGCGCTCCGGTCATTTTTCCTTTTTATAATACGCGCTCGAAAACTTCCAGTCTTCCGCCGCCGCGCAGAGTCCGGCTTTGACCGGATTGTTTTCGATATATTCTATGACATTAACAAAATGTTTTCGATTGCGAATGTATCGGTCAAACGGTTCGTGCTGCCAGAATTGACCATTTCGCTTCAGTAATTTATTCGCCTCGTGCGCCGTATATGATTTTATCGAGTGCGCGATTTCTCTCAGTTCGACGTTCTCCAGCGGCGCAGCCAGAAAATGTATGTGGTTCGGCATTATGACCCAAGCCGTCAAACGATATTTTCGCTCGTGATAAAACTTCAGACTGTCCTCAGTCAATTTCGCCAGTTGTTCATTTTTGAAAAAACATTCGCCGTAACCTTTATCAAGATAATTTTCGACATTCTTACGAAAATTTATTTTTCATTCCTCACCTTGCTCGCCGGTTTCCACACGCCATTTCTCGACAATTTTCTGCGGCAGCGAATCAAACAGCCGAAAAGTCAGAAACTGCGGAATCGCCCCGCCGTCAAAGTGCGGAATATAGCCGCGGTTATACCAGCCGAGATTTGAGCGAAACCCCTTCGGCTGAAAATTAAAATCCGTCAGCATATTTTTTGATTTGATGACTGGAGCGCAAGCGTCCCGCTTGCATTGAGCGCGGCAAGCGCGAATAAAACTTTACCCGCTCAGATGCTTGCTTGCCAGCGTAATTTTCGCGCCCGCTGCGGACGCTCATTGCAAGCGGGACGCTTGCGCTCCAGTCGGTTTAAAAAGTTAAAATGACTTTATTCCTGAAAATCTTTTTGT
>JAJAZE010000649.1 GCA_026785925.1 Pyrinomonadaceae bacterium | reverse complement strand
CATTACTTTTTGGTGATAATCGCTCAAATCTTTTGCTGAAAAACGGGCGACGTTTTCAATCGTGCCGTTGACATCGTTGGCGTATGGATGATTAGCGTAAATCAAACGATCCTGCAAAATTTGCAGATAATTATCGCTGTTGGTTTCCTGCTCGCGCAAGCCGGTCGAAATCTGCGCCTGACCGCGCACGATGTCTTCCGCCGCGAATGCCGGGTTCAAGATTAAATCAGTAAAAATATCCCACGAACGATCAAAATTTTGGCGCGTCGAAGCCAAACTGACTACGCTGTAATCGTTGTTGACCGCCGAACCGATACTGCTGCCCGTCCGCGAAAGCTCGCGCCGCAGAGTTTCACGCGGAAACTTTTTGCTGCCTTCGGTGGCGACACTCAGCATCAGATTTTCGATGCCCGCGTTTTTAGCTTCAATGTTCCGCGCTCCGCCGCGAATAAAAAGACCGGCGGCGACCGTCGGCGCATTAGGACGGCGTTTGATTAAAATTTTCAAACCGTTCACGTCAAATTCCGTTACCAGATTGACTTGCTCGGAGACGCTCGGTTTACCCGCTTGAGCGAAATTCAGCGAGACCAAAGCCAAACAAAAAATTGCCGCAAGTGTCATTTTTCGGAGTGACGATATTTTCATACTTGATATTTTCATAATTAATTTTTGCAGTCGTCCGCGCGTTCGCACCTATTTCCCGATCAAATCTTCCGGCGTAATTTTCGCCTGCGCCTGCGCTTCCGTTGAAATCAGTGCCACGCCGACGTGCGGTTTGTTTTGAATATAAGTTTTAACGTAACGATTGATGTCCGCCCTTGAGGTCGCGCGCAAATTTTTGTGATAGCCGCGAAAATAATCAATGCCGGTCGAAGACCACCAAAACCCCAGAACGTGCGTATAATCGCTCAACTTTTCACGGTCGAATAAATCTCTCGATTCGAGGATTGCTTTCGCGCTTTCTAGTTCCTCATCGGTGAAGTAATCCGGTTTGTTAAACTGCGCGATTTCGGCGTAAGCGGCTTTCAGGGCGGCTTTTCCCTTGTCGGGCGTGGTCACTAAAGCTAATTGAATCGGTCCGACGTTGCGCTGCGTATAGTAACCGATGTCCGCGCCGACCGTTAATCCCGAATCAACCATCGCGCGTTGAAAGCGCGAATTCGGCTGCGACAAAATATACGAAAAAACGTCCGCCGCGTAAGTCGCCGCGTCGTCTTTACCGACTGAAGGTCCGTGCCAGCCGACATTTATCAAAACATTCTGCACCGGCTGCTCGACGATAAAACCTGCGCTCTTCGGCAAAGCCGGATGCTCGACGAGTGGAAATTCTTTGAACGGATCAACTTCGCGCCGTTTCCAACTGCCGAAACTAGCTTCCGCCAGACGAAAAACATCTTCCGCTTTGACATCGCCGGTGACGACGAGCGCGGAATTGTTCGGCACATAATAGCGCGATTGAATCAAACGCATTTTGTCGGTCGTCGCCGACAAAACCGTTTCGCGTGTGCCGAGCGCGTTTTTTCTGGTCGGATATTTGTAATAAAGTTTTTCCATCAGCGTCCGATTCAGATAGAAAAACGGGTTCGATTCGTTGCGGTCAATCTCGCCAATGACGACTTGGATTTCCTCTTTAAACTCCTGTTCGTCAAATGTCGGATAACGCACAGCATCGTTAATCAGGCGAATCGCGCTGCCGACGTAAGAACTGGTCGTCGTGTAAAAATAATTGACGACTTCTTCGCGCGTCGTGCCGTTGTAGATATTTAATTGGTCGGCATCATTCAGATAAGCGAGGCTGCCGAGTTGCGATTTAAGAGCTAACGGATTGGCGCACATTTGTCTGCCGCGCTCGGAAAGTCCGCCCGCGTTGATGGCTGATTCGCACTGAGAAAGTAAAACCGCCTGGTTGGACTTGAAAAACATATGTTCGTAAAGATGCGATAAGCCGTTGAGTTCCGGCGGTTCGGTAAAAGAACCGTTGCGAACGGCTAGTTCGACCGTCACAATCGGCACACTCGCGTCGGGCAGCACGATAATTTCCAAACCGTTCGGCAAAACTTTGTTAACGAACGGAACTTCGCTGGTTTGTTTGGTCTTTATCAACGCTTTGGTCGTCGCCGCTTGCGTCGCCTTCGCCGGTTGTGCAAAATTAACAGAAGTTAAAGTTGATAAAATCAGTAACGAACTTAAAAAGGTTTTTTTCACGCTTGATAAACTCCAAAAAGGAAATCTAAGTTGCAAATTCTACGCAGTTTTTGCGAAAAAGTTATTGTTTCAGGAAACTCTAACATAAGGAGAACCAAATTATGGAACGCGATAATACGATGCACGGCGCACGCACGGCGTTGAATCAAAATTCGGAAATGCGCGACTGGTGCGAAGATTACTTGAAGGAAAAAGAACGCCAAGCGAAAGCGGAAATGAGCGACGAAGAATTTCAAAAACACTGGCGTTATCATCGCCCGGAAATTATGCACGCGGGCGCGGCGGAATCCGTGCAAGCCTACAAAACGAGAAATGAAAAAAGCGCGGAAGATTGACTTTCCGCGCTTTTCTCTTAATTTTTTATTTATTCAATAAACCGCTGGGCGTAATTTCCGGCGTGAAACCGTCCAAATTGAGCCTCGTCATCCCGCCGGCATCGGAAAATGTCTGCATTGTCGAACGCTTTTGCTCAAGCACGCGAAAATATATAAAGCCGACGGTTAGCCCTAACAAAATCGCTATTCCAATGCCGCCGACAATCGTATAGACGGTCGCCACAAAAACCTCCGAAAGTCCCTTTACCAAAGCGCGTTCGGCACGTTTCAGCATAAAAGGATCGGCACCCAGCCACTGCACATTTTTCTCGTATTTTATCTGGTCAAGCAATAGGTTTGCCGCCGTTTGGTCGGTGGAATCAAAAACAAAAGCATTGTAGTTTCCGATGCGCCGATAAACGGTTGTTTGATTCTGTCCTGTTTCCAACAGCTTCTGATTGATTTTAATGTCGGCATCACTCGAAGCCTGCGGAGTCGTGTATTCAACGAGGAGCAATTTTCCCGGCTCGTAAGTTGCGGTAACGGCTTCAGTGCCGCTTTCAAATTCAATTAAGTCAAGAATGGGACGCGAGCCGAGCGCGTTTTGCAAATCATTTTTATTTAGGACGTAGACTACACGATTTCGTGTGTTCTCCCAATCGGGCAAGTGTTTTGTCAAAACGGGAATACCGTCGTCTTCCGAAATCTCACGGCTTCGCGGCGGTTGTTGAGCGGTATTTTGGGCAACAATGCCGCTTATCAATAACAAAACGGTAAAAATCGTAAGCAAAGTTTTTACCAGCCAGGCGTTGTTCATCTTAAAATCTCCGTTTGGAATTTCATTATATATTGTGGATTGCTAATATCAATATCGCGTGAATGTTGTCGGCAATTAGTAGCGATTCGATACACCTTTTATAAATGCGTCTATAAAGCATAGGTTGTTACACGCTTTGGTTTGCATCCGAACTTGGATGAGCGGCGAATTCAAAGGTATGTCCAAGAAAATGCAACAAAACAAGTTGAAAGGCGTGAATTAAATTGTAGTTTTTATCGAATAATATTCGTGGCACAAAAGTTGACTGTATAAATATCGAGGGGGAATTTGAAATAATGATTACGACAACAGAAACTTTAGAGTATCCGATTTGGCAGGACCAAACTGAAGCCAAGGATGAAAAGAAAGGGTTTATTGAGTTTAAAAAAACGATTGATGTAACCTCGGCAAAGGACTTCGAATTGACGCAAGCCGCTGCGAACGGCAATATGACGGCGTTTGAAGAAGTCTATAATCGGCATCATCGGCGCGTTTATTCAATCTGTTTGCGAATGCTGCAGAATGCTACCGAAGCTGAAGACCTGACGCAGGACGTGTTTATTCAACTGCATCGGAAAATCGGCAGTTTTCGCGGTGATTCGGCTTTTACAACGTGGCTTCACCGGATGACGGTTAATCAGGTTCTAATGCACTTCCGTAAACGGAACGTCAAGTTTGAAAAAACGACCGAAGAAGGCGAAACGCCAGTGCAGATCGTCAGCGGCACGGCGAATCCGCTAAAAATGCCGGTGGTTGATAAAATTGCGATTGAACACGCGATTGAACAGCTTCCCAACGGTTATCGGAATGTCTTCGTGCTGCACGATGTCGAAGGTTACGAACACGAGGAAGTGGCGCGAATTCTCGGTTGTTCGGTTGGAACATCGAAGTCGCAACTGCATAAAGCGCGTCTCAAACTGCGGAAACTTCTGCAAAAGAAAGCTCCGCCGAGATTATTCGGAATTTAATACTTGTCATACTTTATAAGCAAAAAGGCTTCTCAATTTTGAGAAGCCTTTTTGTTGCGAGAATTTACTGCACAATCGGTTCTTTGTTTCCGCGAATCGGCTCAAACGGCAGAAGGTTTATCTCGAACCACGCGCTTGCCCGCGAGAAAAATTCACGAAACGCCCAGTATTTCGCGCCTTCGTATTTTCGCCGATTTGCCGTCACGCCGATACTATCTATGCCTAAATTGTTACATAAGTACAGTGTCCGCGCCTGATGGAATTCCTGCGTTACGATAATCGCTTTTTGAATCTCAAAAATTTCCTTCGCCCGAAAACAAGTATCGTAGGTTCTTCTACCGGCAAAATCTAAAATAACATCGCCGGCAGGAACGCCGAGTTTGACGGCGGTTAATTTCATTGCGGTCGGCTCGTCATAATTTTCGGTCGGATTATCGCCGCTCATCAAAATCTTCCTGACCCGTCCGGCACGGTAAAGTTCAGCGGCGGTGACAACGCGATCATAAAGGACATTTGAAGGTTCGCCGTTTTCCCAAACTTTTGCGCCGAGAACGATGGCAATGCGCGGCGGCGATTCGACGGGAATTTCGGTAATCGAATCTTTGATTTTGTCGGCAAACTGCGACTGGATTCGATTGTTTATCAGATAAATTGACAAAAGCGCGATTGAGCCGCCAATAATAAGCACCAAAATAATTCTGTAAAGCAATTTCATAAATTATCGAAGAAATTTTACTGAAAATAATAGCCGGTAAAAAATAATCTTTACCGGCTATTTTAATCTTTTAACGGCGAAATACAACGGTTTAAGATTTGTCAATCAATTCTGTGATGCCGCAGCGTGGACACATTAAAGTTCGATTGGCTCGATCCGCCCATTGCGCCAGCGCGAGATTTGAAAACTTCGGCTGTTTGCTTTCCGCTTCGCCTTCACGCATCAGGCGCGAATATTTTTGCTCGGACTCAGTTTCCAGACTTTTGAGTTCGCGTTCACAATGTCGGCAAATCCAACCGAAACCGTCATTATAAAAATCATTGAACTCTTGATCTTTCATACGAGACGAGAAAAAAGGTCGGCAGTTTGAAACATCAAATCAAACCGCCAACGTAATTTTTACTGCGCCGGACGACCTTGATAATTTTGCTGCGGCAGCGGGCTGAGTTTGACCGGAACAACGGTCGTTCGACCGTCACGGACAATCTCGACCTGAATCGTATCGTTGATTTG
>JAJAZE010000648.1 GCA_026785925.1 Pyrinomonadaceae bacterium | reverse complement strand
GCAAGGCTGCGTTCCGTCCGCGCCGCATTGCGCGAAAGCGTTAGCCGCGCTGAAAGCGACGCATAAACTCAACAAACCTGATACCAATAAAAATTTGCTTCTCATAATTTTAATTAATTTTATCAACAATCATCGAAAACAATGTGCCGCTGTCATTCGCCTTCGTTTTACCGAAGCCGTTGGTAAAATCTAAGATTATCTGCATTCTGCCCTGCGGAGTTTTGACAATCGTCATCATCTCGGCATCGAAAAATTCCGAGTCGCCGCGTTTTTCGATTTTCGGTTTTTGCGTAACGAGCGTTTGATAGCCGAGCTTTTTGAACAAACTCGTCCAGCCGTCATACGACAAATCCCAATCGAACCCATACTGCGTCCAACTGTCCGGCATTCCGCCGATGCGAAAGCGGTTGACGTATAAATGGTCTGAGACGTTGTTTTTGTCAAAGTAAAAATGATAGCCGTTGTTGATGTAACACTTCGCCGAATCGCCCGTCTCTTCGATTTCGCTGCATTCCTGCGTGTCGAGAAGCAGAGAAAAATAAGTCGTCTGCTTAACGCCGGGCGTGAAGCCTTCGACCGGAAACAAATTTAAGATTTTGCCTTTGCGGTCGTATTCAATCAGGCTTTTAATCAGCTTTGCCGTTTCGCTGTCGGCTATGCGGGCAAGTTGTTTCTGACGGTTTCGCAGCCGTTCGGCAGATTGCCGCTGAAGACGGACAAGCTCCGTGCGCTGTTTGATAACCGCATCGGTGGACGCATTTAATTTTGCCGAAACACTCGTCGGTTTGCCGCCCGCTTTGCACGCCTTCGCCGGATTGCCGCAGCATCGGTCGAGTCCTTCCGCTCCGCATTGCGCGTAAATCGTCGCGCTCGCCGCGCTCAAATACAAAACTATTCCGATGAAAATTAAAAGGTATTTTGTCATAATCGTTTATTCGTCAAATGCCGCCAAATTCTAAATTACTTCGCTAAATCTTTCGCGCAGCGAAATCCGGTGCGGCTGTAATTTTCCGCGCCCGTCGCCGCATAGCCGATGCGATACGTCGTCGTCGCAAAATCTTTTGTCGCCTCAAAACTACCGCCGCGAATCGTCTTTAAATTCGTTTTTCCGGCAAAAACATCCGGCAGTTTGCCGTTCGGGTAAGCCTTGAAATCGCTCGCCGTCCATTCAAACGCATTGCCCGACATATCGTAAATGCCGAACGGCGACGCGCCTTTGAATTTCCCGGCTTCAGCAAACGTCTGACCGCCGACGTTGGCGTTGCCCTGTTTCCAGTCATTGCCCCACGGATACAGTAAATTATTCGCGCCGCGCGCCGCAAACTCCCATTCTTCTTCAGACGGCAGACGCTTGTTTGCCCATTTTGCAAAATCGTTCGCGTCGTTCCAATCTACGCCGACGACGGGAAATTTCGCCTGTCCGCTAGGATAAGTGGCGTTCTTCCATTCGGTCGGCAATTTATGATTAGCCGCTTTGACGAATTCGGCGTATTGTTCGTTGGTCGTTTCGTAAATGTCCATAAAAAACGGCTGAACCGAAACTTTATGCGCGGGCTTTTCGGCTTCGGATTTGCCGTCGTCGCGTCCCATCGTAAAT
>JAJAZE010000647.1 GCA_026785925.1 Pyrinomonadaceae bacterium | reverse complement strand
TCACGGCGTTAATAATCAGTATCTGGACAAAAATTACGCGGGAATTTTTATCGTTTGGGATCGAATGTTCGGAACCTTTGTCGAGGAAACCGAAGCACCGCGCTACGGAATTATCAAACCTTTGAACAGCTACAATGTGCTGCGAATAAACACGCACGGTTGGGCGGAAATGTTGGCGGTGTTAAAGCTGAAAAAGACTTTGCGCGGCAAGTTGCGCTGTATTTTCGGCGCACCGGCGATGGAGTTTGAAGAGCCGAATTTATCCGCCGCCAATATTAGAAAACAAATTTGAAAAACATTATGAAAAAACTAATTCCGGCATTTTTGCTAATGCTCGTCGCGGCATCAATCGGTTTCGCGCAAATCGTGATTACACCGAAAAAAACCGTCTATACGCGAAAGGGCAAAGAAATTCCGAAAGAGAAACGGACTTTTATCGTGACTTATCCGCTCACGTCCGGCGCAAGTCCGGCGGCGACTAAGAAAAAACTCGCCAATACCATCAGCTACTGGCGCGTTTTTGGAACGACGCTGGCGGAAGTTCAAACTGACGGCTGGTTGAGTGAACTTTCCTTTCAAGTTAATTACAACAAAAACGGCGTTCTCGACATTGCGCTGACCCAGGACGGAAGCGGCGCGTATCCTGACCAGTCAACGGTTAATTTGGTCGTTGATTTGAAAAGCGGTGAACCGGTGAAATTCGCTGACGTTTTCAAAACGAATTCGCTCGCCAAATTTGCCGAAGCGGTTGATGCCAAACTCAAAATCGAGTCGAAAGACATTATTCGGCGCATTGACAAAGGCGAGTTCGGTAATGAAAACGGCAAAGAAGCCAATGATTCATTAAAAGAACAAGTCGGCGGATTGAGTTTTACGGCGGACACTTTCAACGAATTTTCGGTGAGCGACAAAGGCGTGACGATTATTTACGATGCCGGTTTTCCGCACGTCATCCAAGCCGCGCAGCCCGACGGTCGTTATTTGTTCAGTTGGACGCAGATAAAACCTTTTATCAAGCCTGACGGTTTGCTTGCAAAGTTTATTCGTTAATATACTTGTAATCTATGAACGAAAGAAAAATCAGAGTTCTCGTCGCCAAACCCGGACTTGACGGACACGACCGCGGCGCGAAGATTATCGCGCGGGCATTGCGCGATGCGGGAATGGAAGTTATCTACACAGGTTTGCGGCAAACGCCCGAAATGATTGCGTCCGCCGCGCTTCAGGAAGATGTGGATGCGGTTGGAATTTCGATTTTGTCCGGCGCACACAACACTCTCTGCCCGCGCATCGTCAATCTTTTACGCGAAAACGGAATGGACGATACTTTGGTTCTAGTCGGCGGAATCGTGCCGCAGGAAGATATTCCCGCACTCAAAGCCAACGGCATTTCCGAGATTTTTTTGCCCGGAACTTCCACCGACGACATCGTTAAGTTCATCCGCGCCAACGTCCGAAGTGAAAACTAAACGAGTTTTGGTATAATGTTTGCAATGTCGTTCCTATGAATCAAAAATGTGTATCACAATCGAACCGAATTTTCAGATACACCAACCAGATAACAAAAGGAGATTATTAAAATGAAAAAATTATTCAGTTTATTTTTGGCATCAGTGATGCTGCTGGCAATCGTGTTTATCGGCGAAACCTCTTCGGCAGAGGCGCAGGTGAAAGTTCGGCGCGGCAATAAAAGCATTGCGTCGAGAACTTATCGAGGCGGCAGATACGTCGGGCGCAAAACCGTTCAAGGCGCAAAATATGTCGGCAGAAAAACTTATCAGGGCGGCAAATACGTCGGCACGAAAACTTATCAAGGCGGCAAATATGCGACCAAGAAAACCGTCAAAGGCACGAAGTATGTCGGCAGAAAAACCGTTAAAGGCACAAAATCGGTTTTCAGCAAAACCAAGAAAGTCATCGTCGGCAACTAAAATTTAATACGGAATTTGAAGCGGCGTTTGCAATCGGTCATACTGTTTGCAAACGCTTTTTTTATTTTAAATATTATTTTAAATAAGCAAAAAATACCAATGAAAGATAAAGTGCGAGTTGCCGGCGGGCAAGGTTTCTGGGGCGATTTGCTGACCGCGCCGATTGACCAGGTGCGCGGCGGTCAGATTGATTATTTAATGCTGGATTATCTGGCGGAAGTTACGATGTCCATCGTGCAGAAACAAAAGCAGCGCGACCCGAAAGCCGGTTACGCGCGCGATTTCGTCTCGTTAATGCGCGAGATTTTGCCCGACTGCATCGAGAAAAATATCAAAGTTTTATCGAACGCGGGCGGCGTAAATGTCAAAGGCTGTGCCGAAGCGATTAAAGATGTCGCCGCCGAATTAGGTTTGAGCGGCAAATTAAAAATCGGCGTGGTCACGGGCGACGATGTTTTGGGAAGGCTCAATGAATTTCTCGATCAAGGCGTGGCGATTGACAATATGGATACGGGCGAATCTTTGGCGGGTATTCTCGATAAAGTGCAGTCGGCGAATGTCTATCTCGGCGCACAGCCGCT
>JAJAZE010000646.1 GCA_026785925.1 Pyrinomonadaceae bacterium | reverse complement strand
TCCCAATTACGCTTCGATCATCACGCTTTTGCTGCTTAGTTTGACTTTGACTTTAATTCGCGTTCGCACCTCAAATCTGCTGCCGTGCGTCATCCTGCATACGGTAATCAACGGAGTGCAGTCAATCTTTTTGGTCTTGCAACCGACCATCGAAAATTTTATTAAAGAAAATCAACCGGCAGCCGCTTCGATATTTCACATTTTCAAATAAGAAAAGCGGGAGAACAATTGAGTTGACGTGGGGCGAAACCGCCACCTCGCAACGTCAGGGAAACAAGACAACGTGATAACGAAGTCGCTGCTTCGCCCTCACGTCCATTGAATTGTTCGGCGGCGCGTTATCAGGGCGAGCCGCTTTTCTTGTCCAGATTTAATTCCTTCAAACTCAAGAGGTCAAGCGTGTGCAGATGTCGAGTTTATTTCCATCAGGGTCAACTACTCGAAAATCTCTCATTTCGCCCTCAAAATCCTCTGGCGGAGACTCAGCTTTTACGCCTCTGCCTGTAATCTCCGCATAGAACGCATCCACATCCGCGACATTTAAATAAACTAAACCGCCAACCTGACAATCTCCTGCGTGTTGTGAAAGATACAACGAAAGCCCGTCGCGGCTGATTGTCACAAAAACAGGTAGATGCGGCGCAAAACGATGTTCGCCATCAATCTGGAATCCGAGTCCGTCAACATAGAAAGACTTACTCTTTTCATAATCGGTAATCCGAAACGTCGGGATAACATTCTGCATTTATCTTCCTCCAAGCAATGTAATTCGTAGCCGCCGAACAAATAATTCTCCCACTTTCAAATTTTTAAACAGGTTTCAATTGCCGCCTTTTTTGGTCGGCGCACTCGGAGGCAGCAAAATCGGATTTGAGGTTGTCGTCGTCGTCGTTGTCATTGTCGTTCCCGACGGATTTCTGGTTGGAAACGATGGACTGTCAATCTGCTGATCTTCGGACGGAAATTGCCCGATGTCTTTCTGCACTCTTTGGAAAGGCGGTGTCAGTCTCGTCTGATCGCCTTCACGGTTTGACTGCGAATTTCCGATTCGCGGATTGCGTGTTCCGCCGGTCGCGGTCAGCGTCGGCAGTGTCGAAGTCGGCGGCGGCGGATAATAAATCACCGGCGGCAGATTGTAATACCAAATATCGCGCGGGTAATAATAACCGTAGGGCGAACTCCAGCCATAACCGAACGGCAGAAAACAATAGCTTCCGAATGACGGATTATAGACCCACAGCCCGTAAGAATTATACAAACTCCAGCGCGTTTGATTGAAAGAATTTATTAAACTGTTACGGGCAACCGTGTTTTGCAGCCGCGCGTTAACCTTCGCCAATTCTTTCGCGCGGGATTTGCTCCAAACTTCGAGCGCGTCTTTGTCATCGCGGTCAAACTTCACGACCGCCGCTTGATTCCCGTCAACGGTTGCCGCTCTGCCGCTTTTGATTTCCGCGTCGCCCGCCTGCGCTCTGCCTTTCCAGACTTCGATTTTGCCGGAACCGTCGTTTAATACGTCAACGCGGTAGATGCCTGATTTGACGATGAAAAATTTGGCTTTCGGCGTGTTGACAGCAAAGGTAAATTCATCGTCGGTGATAACTTCAAACATCGCGCTGCCGCTGTTTAATTTCAACTGCAAATCTTCTAAGGAGGTCGTCGCAAATTCAAAATTCGAGTTTTCGCCTAAACGAACAAACGATCCTGGATTCAGCAAAATCTCCACTTTGCCGCCTGCGCCGGTTGAAACTTGGTCGCCGATTTCCAATTCGTCGCCTTTCAGCAAATAACCGCTTTTCGCATTTTTCCGGGCGATTTCGACTTTGCCTTCAACGAAATTAACG
>JAJAZE010000645.1 GCA_026785925.1 Pyrinomonadaceae bacterium | reverse complement strand
TTCATTCGGTCATCGGAAATGCAGTCAATGGCTATGAGATTCGCTTGACCGGCGCGGCTTCGCTGTTTCACCGTTCGCAAAAATACGGCATTCAGATGTCGGTTTTTCTGCCCGCGCTGTTGCTTTGCCGGGACTGGAAAATGTCGGCGGAAATTTCGCAGAAGGAAAAGGGAAATGTTTTTTACGATCTTTCCAGCGAGCAAACCGAACTGACTTCGTGCTACTTTGACGAACCCGAATACGTCAATCCCGACATCGAAAGGCTGCGAAAAAATTGGGATAAATCCGCCGCCGAATGGCAGTTAAAAGAAAATCTCCGGGTGATTGATTTGGGCAAAACTGCTTTTGTTCCCGACTTGGTTTTGACTGCGCCCGGCGGCAAAGAAATTTATCTCGACGTTCTGGGATTTTGGACACCGAAAAGTTTGCAGAAAAGACTCGCCGAATTCGATGAAGCGAATTACAAGCGATTCATCATCGCCGCGTCGCAGGAATTGCGCGGCAGTCGTGAAGAACCGCTTTGGACGAGCGCGAACGTCGTTTTTTATAAAACGAAAATCGAACCGCGCACACTGATTGAACTGGCGGAAAAATTATCGGTCGAATCCTAAACTCCATAGCGAATTTCAATTGAGTGCGACTTCTGAAGGCAGAAACCCGCGCATCAGCAAGGGCGCAAAATGTTCACGTCACCGCACCCTTGCTGATGCGCGGGTTTCTGCCTTTAGTCACAAAATTTTGAGAACCGCTATATCGGAACTCGTGTTGATTTAAAGAGTGTTTTGTTTTGGAAATCAAGCAAAAGTCACCGATCTAATGCGCTCAAAAATCTCTTCGCGTCTCTAATTTCGGGAATATCGGCATCCGCCTCGTTCCATAATTCGAGAAATTGCTGATAAAAATCGTGTGCTTTTTCGATCTTGCCTTGGCGTTCAAAAATTTGGGCAAGGTGAAAATGCGCGAGCGGATAACGCGGATTGAGATGCAAAATGCGCTCGTATTCGGCAGCGGCTTCGTCAAATCGTCCGGTTTGCAGATAAGCGTCGGCGAGACAATCTTCGTGCGCGTCAATGTTCCAGATTGGCGGCGGGCGGCGGACGACTTCTTTAAAGTTGGCGACGGCTTTGTCAGTCAGTCCGTTTTTAAGCGCGGCAAGTCCGCGCAGATGAAAGTCAAATCGCTGTTTGGTTCTGGCTCCACGGTCGGTATCGAGCATTTTGGCGGAGAAAAATTCTTCGAGTTCAGCCGTCTTGACCGCATCGCCGCGCTCGAAGGCGATGATAAACGAAATACACGTCGGCTCTTTTTTGATTTTTCGCCCCTCATTCAACGCTTTTTCGGCTGAATCGAAATCTCTCTTTTTCAAATAGACATAAGCGATGCAGTCAAAGCCGCGCTCACGCTCGCCGTCGGATTTTGCCGCCGCGATATAGCGGCGATACAAATCAATTGCCGCGCTGTATTGCCCAAGCTGAAAACGGGTGTTTGCCAGATGGACGATGGCAATTTCAAACGTCGGATTCAGTTCGAGGGCGCGATTATAATTTTCAATCGCCGCCGCGTAATCGCCCGCCCATTGGTAAGTCAATCCCAAACTGTCGTAAGCGTTCGGCTCGACGGGCGCGAGCGCGACGTAACGCTCGTGCGCCGCCCGCGCTTCGTCGTGTCTGCCCATCGCCGAAAGCGTGCCGCCGAGCGCGTTGTAAATGTCTTTGGCTTCCGGGTCAACCGCCAATCCCTGTTTCAAAGTTTCGAGGGCTTCCGCCAGCCGCTCTTCGCCCGACTGCAAACGCGCCAGCCGCCAATAGGCTTCGGTTTCAAACGGGTAGCGATTGATGATTTCACGGAACGCTTGAATGGCGTTCGGATAATCGAGATTGGCAATCGCATACCACGCCGCGATGGATAAGCGGTCTTTTTCGGTCAGTCGTTCGGAAAGCCGGAACGCCCGTTCGAGATGTGGTTTGCCTTTTTCGGCAAAACCCCAGGATAAAGCGTAGGTGTAACCGATGCGGGCGTGAGCCATCGCAAAATCCGCATCGAGCGCGATGGCTTTTTCGAGCAGTTCGATGGCTTCGCGGTTGTGCATCGCCTGCGCTTTTTCGACCGCCAGCGAATAATAGCGATAGGCTTCGAGATTGTTCGTCATCACGCGGGTCAATTGCGCCGGTGAATCGTTTTCCGCCGCTCCGAGATGATTGATTATTTTTAATGACAGCAAATCAATTTCGGTTAAAATAAGTTCCGCTCGTTCGACCGTCAGATTTTCCGCCGCCCGCAATTCGCCCGTCGCCGTGTCGTGAAGCTGCAAATCAATCCGCACCTTTTCGCCGATCTGTGCGAAACTGCCGGTGATAAACCATTCGGCGCGGCTTTTCCGCGCCGTTGCCAGAACCGCGTCGAAACCGATATTTTCGCCTTGCCGGTAGCCGTATCTTTCCAGCAGCAGATGAAGCTGACGGCGGCTTAAAACCGTCAATTTGCCGGAGCGCGAAAGATTGGTAATTAACATATCCGCCAAACCCTCGCGCAGCCATTCGAGTTCCGCGCTGCCCGACTGATTTTCAAAATACATCACGGCAATCGGCTTTTTGCCCGGCGTTTGCGGCAGACTGATTTCCGAAGGTGGCGCGGCGGATTGCCAAAGGTTGGGCGCGAAACTGACGGAAAGCCCGACGATAATCATCACAATCAGCGAAATAATCATCGTCGCCGCGCACTGCGTTTTCCACTTCGGCAGAGTCGCGCCGGAAGCAATTTCGGGAAGTTGTGAAGCAATCTGTGAAAGCGGCGCGGCGGCAGGAGAAAAATCAATTTCCCGCTTGCTTTCCATGTGAATTATTTCTTTGATTTGCGCGGCATCGTTAAAATTTTCCTCGACCGGACTGATAAAACGATAGCCGACTTTCGGCACGGTTTTGATAAAACGCGGCTGCTGCGAATTATCGCCGAGCGTGCGGCGAATCTCCTTGATACATTGCACGAGCGCGTCGTCGGTAACAGCCGTATCTTTCCAGACATTTTCCATTAGCTCATTTTTAGTGACGAGCCGTTCGCGCTGTTCCAGCAAATAGACAAGAACCTGAAAAGTCTTCCGGCGCAGGTGCTGTTCCTGTTCGCCGCGCCTGAGAGAACAATGTTGAAGATTAACTTCGACATTCTCAAAACGATAAATTTGCTTTTCCGGCGCATTCATAAAAATTTAATTTTTCAAACTGGAGATTTCGGAAAAATTTCGTTTTTCTTTCGTTACTTTCGCTGCTGTTTTAGGAGATTCTCAGCATAACGGCATTCGATTGCGATTGCAATCGGCAATTCGGCTAAAGACCGCCCGCGCCGACGGCGGCTTGAAATTATTTCAACGACAATCACTCGAAATTTATGATTTTACCGCGTTTCTGTCGGCAAACATTTCAATAAAAAAGGAGAAACATGATGAACAAAATTAAAAATTTACGCAAAGTTTTTTTTACAGCGAGTTTGGTCGGCGCGGCATTGTTTTCGATATTTATATTGTCGGGGCTTTTGGCGATGGTGAGCAGTCAGGACAATCTCACGGTTGAAAGAGATACAGACCGAGTTGGCGGCGACTACAAAAATTTCGATTTGTCCGAGGCGAAATATCAATTATGCCGAAACGCCTGCGGCAGCGATTCAAATTGCCAGGCTTACACCTACGCTCATCCGGGCATACAGGGAAGAAGCAAAGCTCACTGTTGGCTCAAAGACATCGTGCCGCAGGCGAGCGCGTCGTCCTGCTGCATATCCGGCGTAAAAACGGACTGTGCAACAGACATTTTTACGGGCGAATGGTATAGCGGCGAATGGAACAACATCAGCTTTACTCAAGATTGTAACGACGTTAGCGGCAGTTACACGAGAGGCGGCGGCACAATTTCAGGAAAGGTTTCAGGAAATCGTCTAAACGCCAGATGGCAGAACGGCAATGGAAAATCGGGCGGCGAAGTTTATTTCGTGGTTTTCTCGAACGGAACTCTGGAAGGAAAATACTGCGATAACAGCGGCTGCAATGTTCAAAAAGGGACAGCTTTCGTCGGAAGAAGACGTTAATCCTAATAATTTTTAAGGGAAAAAGGAAATAAAAACAATGACAAAGAAAGTTATCAGTCTGACAATGTCCTGTTTAGCAATTGCCGTCCTCGTCGCCGTCGTCGCCGCGTGCGGTATATTCTCGTCGTCAAAAGTTCCCGGCACCGGCGGTTCGACGGGCGGAACAGGTTGGAAAGTGTGGGTCAAAACATCGCCGTGCGCTGGTGGTCGCACCGATTGGGTGAGCGTGGCGCAGCGAAATCCAACCGAAGGCGGTGGCGGAAGTTTTTGGCAAACAGCCGATTTAATCCTAAGCCCGATGCCCTGCACGCTTGTTTCCGACGATTCTTGTACGTTCGCGGCGGCGACGGCATCGGCGGATACGATTCGCGCTTCGGGCAAATTTACCGGCTATTGCTGCCGCGATTATTCGGTCTGGAAAAACACGGCGACCGGCGAAAAATCAATCGTTAAAGGTTCGGGTTCGGCGGGCTTCGGCTGGATGTTTGAAAAAGGGAGTTTGTGCTGCGAAGAAGCGGAAGCGATAACCGGAAAACCGGGCGCGTGCAGCGGTTCGACGACCGTCGCCGCGCCGCCGCTCGGTCCAAGACCGACTAATACCAATCGAGCCGTGAGCGAGAGTAACAGCGGAGGTTACAGCAGCAATAACCAAATCGTCACGACCACTCCGACTCCGGCGCGAACGCCCGATGCGGTCAGCGGTCGCTGGACTTTGGTTTCCGTCACGGCGGTTCCCGAAAGTAAAAGCGGTTGGACGTATAACGCGCAATCTTCCTCGGCGCATTACGACATTTATAACGGCGACAAGCACGATTTTCAATGGACGAAGCCGCCGACGCAAATTGACGCGAACGGTTTTACCGTTTCCATCAGCGTTCAATGCAACTCGCAGCGCAACAACCGCAATTCGGCGTTAATCGGCGTGTCCGGCGACGGATTGACCTCGGACACGCCCGCCGGAGAAAGAAAAGCCGAAGCATTTGCTGAAAACGGCGCAAATGGCAGCGGACAAAAATCCGTAACCTTTAAGCCGTCGCCGAACGCGAATGAAATACAAGTAGAAATTGGGCTGGGTTGGGGCGATGTCAGATTCGTTTATAAATACCGCCGCGCCGAATGATTCGTTCGGAAAAATTGCCGTCACTGCTCTGCGAAGTCGAAGGCGAAGGCGAGAAGGCGAAGGGTTGCCGAAAATGTATGGACAACTGCCGAAATAATTAAATCGGCGGCTCGATTTTATTTCCATTTGGTCGTTTCAGGTGCTTTTGAGAAATTGCATATGTTAGCTTAAAATCAAAGTATGCAATTTCGTCTCATTTCTGAAAACCAGCCGAAAGGCGACCAGCCGCAAGCCATCGAACAACTCGTTAATGAATTAAATGCCGGAACGAAAGACCAGGTTTTATTGGGCATCACGGGTTCCGGCAAAACTTTTTCAATCGCCAATGTCATTGAACGAGTCCAGCGTCCGGCTCTGGTTTTGGCTCACAACAAAACTTTGGCGGCGCAGCTTTATCAGGAATTCAAAACCTTCTTTCCCGAAAACGCCGTCGAGTATTTCGTTTCTTATTACGATTATTACCAGCCGGAAGCCTACGTTCCAGCTTCGGATTTATACATCGAAAAAGAAGCGACGATTAACGACGAGATTGATAGGTTAAGGCAAGCGGCAACCCGTTCTTTGTTTGAACGGCGCGACGTGATTGTCGTCGCTTCGGTTTCGTGCATTTACGGACTCGGCGACCCGGATGCCTACTACGGGATGATTTTTTTCGCCGAGCCGAAAATGCAGATCAAGCGCGAAGATTTAATCAAACGCTTCGTCGAATTGCAGTATGAACGCGGCGACATCGAATTCGAGCGCGGCAAGTTTCGGGTGCGCGGCGATGTCGTCGAACTTTTCCCGTCGTATCAGGAAAACGCTTATCGGTTTGAATT
>JAJAZE010000644.1 GCA_026785925.1 Pyrinomonadaceae bacterium | reverse complement strand
GCAGGTTTCCGGCGATTGAATAGAGGATGGCGACTCGACCATTAGCGGCGGTTATTCAGGCGCGACAGTACGTTAATGCGAATAAGGCAGCGGCGCAGGAGGAGTCGACGCTTGTGCAGATTGCCTACGGCGGACAGACGGGTAATTTGACACAAAAGGTCATAAAGAACCGTAGGAATTTGCTTAAACCAGCGTATAAACAGGGTTTAGCTCCAATTTCTCACTCCTGATTTTCATCTCTCTTCCAACTCAATATTTTAGGAATATTTAGTCCCACCGAGTCCCGCAGTTTTTCTTCTGAAAAATCGTATTCGCCGTGAAAGTTGATGTGCTGCCAGGTGACGATAGAACCTTCTTTGACTGCCGTCAGCAGTTCCTGACTTTCTTTTTGATTGGCATCGCTCAATTTTTGAGTCAGGTAAAGGTAATTCCAGCAGATGACCGAGTTTTCAATCAACTGACGGCAGGCGGCGATAATATCCTGTTCTTCTTTTTCTCCCGAACTGAATTCCTGATTGTTGCCGAAGGCAATAGCTTTAGCGAATTTGTGGGCGTTCTCGATTTTGTTCAGTTGTTTTTCGATTGACTGTCGTAGAACCGGGTCGTCAATGTAGCGCAAGATAAAGATCGTTTTAATGATTTTCCCGAATTCCTTCAATGCCCGGTACAGCGGATGCTGTTTTGAGTAAGAGTTCAGACGTTTGAAAAGCTGCGAAGCGGTCGCGTATTTGAGTTTAATGGTGGCGACGAAACGAAGAATGTCGCTCCAGTTTTCGGTGATCAGTTCCGTGTCGATATAAGCATCGGGCAGAATTTGGAAATTATGCGCTTCATAGACTTTGCGTTTCTTAAACGAATAGAGCCGCTGTCGGTCGAGTTGTTTTAGTCTGGGGGCGAAAGTCAGACCGAGCAAATAAGTGACACCGAAAATAATTTCCGTGTAGCCGTGCGTATCGGTCGAATGGATGTCGCTTTTGATGACCTCATTGTGGAGCAGTCCGTCAATCACATACGCCGCTTCGCGCTCGGCGGCACTGATGACGGTTGAATAGAAAAGTAAATGTCGTTCATCAATAAAACTGTAAACCGACACGCCTTTGTTCTGTCCGAAATATTTGAACGAGTAATTGGCATTGAGTGAATCAACCGAAACCGCAAATTTTTGTCCGTCGCTCGAAGTATGCAGACTACTCTGGGAACGCCGGTAAATGTTCGGCAAATCCAGACGATTGAGAAAATTGACGAGACAGGCGTTTGCCGTTTGCAGATTCGCCAGCGAGAGATACCAGTTGACTGTATTTTCCAATTCGCTGTGGATGATTTGTTTGGAAATGTGCGCGATGTTAGGCAACCCGATTTCGCAGCCCAAACCGATAATTCCGGCAAAAAAGATTTGATTCGCCGGTCTTTTGCGAATTCCTGTCATCTGCCCGGAATCGAATTCGGCAAGAAAGCCCGTTGCCCGATTGACGGTCGAGAGAATTTCCGACAAAGAAATGATTTTACGTGCGGGGAAAAAGCGTTTCAGCGGCTGGGTGAAAACGCTTTCTTCCTTCGGAGTCGAAACCGACCATGATTGGTCAGCCTTTATTTTGAGAAAGGAATTGGCGGACGCGCGGTTGTTCGTCTGAGAAAAACTTCCATCAATGACGGGCGCGAGAATTTCAAGTAAAGGCGGAAAATTAACAAAGCGTTCCAAATCGCCGCTCGACAGTAATTCCGCCGTCTCGGTTTGCCACTTCTGCGCCGGGATCAGATAGTCATCAAGTGAACGATATTTATGCGATTGCTCAAAATTGACAGTGCCGGATTTGATTCCGACGGCGATTTTCTGAAAGAGCAATACTTTATACAGCGAAGCGGAAAACTTGCCGTCCAGGTTCTTCAAAAAAGATTTTTCTTTAACCGTCAAAAATCCCTGCGGAGCGTTTTTCTCGATGCTGCCGCTTTTGCTTTGAAAGTGTCGGAGGGCATCTAACAGAGCCGGATTTATATTATTTTCATCAACCCGCAACTGGCGCACGATGGCGGATGCCCGTTGCTGCAATTTTAGAGATTTTCCTTGCAGAGCATCGTAATAATCACGTTCATCCCGCTCATCGCCGGTTTCGTACTGAAGCTGCTTGATTTGCTTCTCAACTTGCTGTCGCTCCGGCAAAGTCGCCGCCAGAGTCTTTTCAATGAGCCGGAGTTTTTCCCGGTCATTGAAATTTTGACCCGCCAGAATCCGTTCAATATCAGTGAAGGCGGGCAGCACCTCTTTTTGCAGCGATTGCAGACAAACGCTCAGTTGCTGACGTTTTTCATGGCGTTCCCGGAAATGTTTGACGCGCTGTTCGGAAACTGCCGAATTAGTGGTGTTTTGCACCGATTGCAGCAAGGTGTCAATCAGCAAATCCTGGCGGCGAAAAGTTTGAAAGGCAATAAAAGCCAGCAAATAAAGATAAGTTTCATTTCGGTTGCGGCGAGTCAGTTGCAAAACTCTGGCGTGCTGCACGAAGTTGGCGTAATAACGCACGGCGGCGGGGCTTAAATGCAGTTCTGCAATTAGCTCGCCGCATTCCCGGTAGATAGTTTGCAGCGTTTGCCAATCCGCCAGATTCGCTTTGATGTCGGCAGGTTTATTGGTTTGAAATATTTGTTTGAGGCGAGTGAGGCGAAAGCGAAAGTCGGGAGCGGCAGATTCTTCCGCCGTCAAATTGTTTTCTGGCGGTTCCTTTTCCAGCAGCGCGTCGAGCATTCGCTTTTGTCGATCATTCAATTTCTCTGCGACAATGGTCTGCAATTGCTTTTCATAATTCTGAAGTTGCCGGGAGATAATTACGGCGAGCCGGTTATAACTCGGTACGACGATTTTCATTTGCCGAAAATAACCGACGATTTCCCAAAAGATATTGCTTGGACGAACGACTAATCTGACTAACCGCTCGACTTCATATTCAATCTGATTCTGATTATTTTCACCCAACTTGTGAAAGCCGAAATAATCAATAATAAGTTGTTGATGACGCAAGAGCGTTTGTTTCGGATAGTTGGAGATACTGATTTGATCCACCGGGATTTGACAGCGATCCGCGACAAAGGCAATATCCGCCGGGCGAAATTGATTCTCAAAAAAACGATGACGATCTCGAAAATACCCTGCCTGCAATATAAAGAAAACCTGATTGGTCGGAGTTCGCAAAGTTTCCCGGGCTAAATTTAATCCGGCGGGCAGCGTAAAGAATTTTTTCCGCTCTTCAGTTTTGAAAATTGGCGGCGCATCAAAGGTCTCGCGTTCGAGATGTCCGAGAATTTTTAATAAAGGCATAAATCGGCGACGGGCATTACATTTAAAACGAGCGTTTTGATGATAAACTATTTTCGATATAATTCATTGATATAATTGTAAAATTGTTTATAAAATAATTCGTCATTATAGGTTTTCATTAAATTTCTGAAAATGTCACGAAAAACGACTGCCGATTCCAAATCAAAAAAGCCTCTGCCGGTAAAATCAGCGGTGAGCAATCAAAAACCAAAAGTCATCGGCTACCTGAGAGTTTCAACCAATGATCAGGAACTCGAGAAAAACAAAGCCGATATTCTGCATCTCGCTAATCACCTGAATTTAGGACGGGTAAATTTTGTCGAAGAAGTTGTTTCGGGAAAAGTCTCGTGGAAAAAGCGTAGGATTGCGGAAATCATCGAAGAGTTCAAAAAAGGCGATACATTAATCGTCAGCGAGCTGTCACGCCTCGGCAGAAGTATGCTCGAATGTATGGAAATCCTTTCAGTGGCAGTCGAAAAGGGTGTGCGGGTTTACGCCGTCAAAGGCAACTGGACGCTCGACAATTCGATTCAAAGCAAGATCGTGGCGATGGCGTTTTCGATGGCTTCGGAAATCGAACGCGATTTAATCTCGCAGCGCACCAAAGAAGCCTTGCGCTACAAAAAAGAACAGGGCATCAAACTCGGCAGACCACCCGGTCCGGGCAAATCAAAACTCGACCAATTCCGCCCGGAAATCGAAGCCCTGCTGGCTAACGGCACAACCCAGCGGTTTATCGCTCGCCGCTATCAAACAACCGAAGCGAATCTGTGTAACTGGCTCAATAAAAACAGCCTGCGGGTCAAATCACCGGCAAGCCTGAAAAACTGAAATTTCTGTGGTTCTTTTTTGCCTTTTGTGCCGGATTACCCTATACGCGATTGTTTTTGACGTAATCAACTGCCGCGCCGATTTTGCCCAAATTCCACGCGCCCATCAATTCTTTCTCTTTGGTCGGCTCGCCGTAGTTGTCTCGCAGCGGGAAAATGACTTCACTCGTCAAGCCGTATCCG
>JAJAZE010000643.1 GCA_026785925.1 Pyrinomonadaceae bacterium | reverse complement strand
TGTTGTTGGAGTCTGACGTGCAAGCGGCGTTTCCCGACGCGGAAGCCGTCAATGAAGCGTTGCGAATGTTAATGAAAGTTGCTCGTCGGCAAACACAAAAAACGGCTTGAGTGTTTGCGACGGAATGCCGAACAAATCATTGGACGTGAGGGCGAAACAGCGACTTTGTTATCGCGTTGCGTGGTTACTTTCAGCTTGCATGTTGCTGGTTTCGCCCCGCGTCAACTCAATCGTTGGGTGCTTTACGAGTGCGGCGAACTGCTTGTGTGTCCGAGAGCTTGGGTTAGTTTTCTAATTCTTATTCCGAACTGACGCTATTTAATGAAAACTGTTTTGTACGAACCGAATCAGCCGGTTGCTCTTGCCACCAAGCACGGAAAAGAGCGGGCAATCAGCCGTCCTTTGCGGGCTGGTCTCGGTTTTCGCATCGTTGTTCCCGAAAATCTGGATACGGACGTTTTGGGGACTTTTTCCGGCGAAATCGAACGTCAGGGAAACCCGCGCGAGGCGGCACTCGCCAAGGCGCGTCTCGGAATGAAAGAAACCGGACTCGCGTTTGGTCTGGCGAACGAGGGCAGCTTCGGACCCTATCCTTCGTCTCTCTTCATCCCGGCTGACTACGAGTTGTTGGTTTTCGTTGACGACGCAAGCGGCTTTCAAGTTTTCGAGCAAATTTTGACGACCGAAACGAATTTCGCGCACACGAAAATTTCATCGTTTGATGAGTTGGCGGATTTCCTGCCGCGCATCGGCTTTCCTTCACACGCCGTTATCGCTCGCCCGAACAGTGTCGGCGACGGCAGTGAATATCAAATTATTTATAAAGGACTGCAATCGCCCGAAGCCGTCCGTCAAGCGGTCGAGTCTTGTCTTGATGTTTCAGACGATGGGCTTGTTCACGTCGAAACCGATATGCGGGCGCATTACAATCCAAAGCGGATGCGCGTCATCCGCCGTCTTGCCGTCAAGCTCGCGCGACGACTGCAAACGGAATGCCCGTCCTGCCTGACACCGGGTTTCGGCATTGCGGACAGAAAACTCGGTCTCCGGTGTGAAATGTGCGGCTTGCCGACGCACCTTGCCTGCGCCGAGATTCACGCTTGCCCGAAATGCGACTTTCAAAAAGAATTCCCGCTTCCGAACGCGCCGCAACAAGCTGATGCCCGATTCTGTCAATTCTGCAATCCGTAATTTCGATTGCGAGTTAAGAAGCGACTTGAATATCTTAGTCATCTTTGCCCCAAGCCAATAAATCAGATAATAACGCCGCACCCAACAAATCAATGGACGTGAGGGCGAAACAGCGACTTTGTTTGTTAGCTTGTCTTTTGACTTTTAACTTGCGTATGGCGGTTTCGCCCCACGTCATCTCAACCGTTCGGTGCTTTCTTGTTCGCCGAATATGCGCGATTTTCGTGTTCTGATGTATAATTCAAATTGCTATGGAAATGAATTTAATTGAAACTAATCCCGCCGTGATGATGGGCAAGCCCGTTATCACAGGAACGCGAATCACCGTTGAACTTATTCTCGAAAAACTTGCTGCCGGAGAAACCGTTGAGCAAATTCTTGACGCTCATCCGCGATTGACCAGACAAACAATTTCAGCCGCTTTGTTATACGCAGTTCAAAATTTACCGACCTCTTCACCGAAAGCGGTATGAACCTTTTAGCGGACGAGAGCGTTGACCGGCAGATTGTCGAGCGTCTGCGGCAAGACGGACACGACGTTTTATATGTGGCGGAAGTTGAGCCGAGCATTTCCGACAACATTGTTTTTGACCGTGCCAATGAAAAATCTGCGTTGCTCGTGACAGGAGACAAAGATTTCGGCGAGATAGTTTTCCGAGACAAGCGTTTGAGTTCGGGCGGAGTTGTTTTGCTTCGGTTGGCGGGTTTGTCAGCCGAGAAAAAAGCCGAAATTGTTTCTGACGTTTTTCGTGAGCGTGGAGCGGAGTTTGCGAATCATTTCAGCGTCGCCGCACCGGGCAAAATCAGAATTCTTCCGAAAGAGGTGACTTGAAAATAACGCCGCATCGAACAATTAAATGGACGTGAGGGCGAAACAGCGGCTTTCCTATCGGGTCGTCTGTAAAAATTTAAAGCTGCGTGTTTTCGATTTCGCCCAACGTCAACCCGGTCGTGCAGCGTCTTCCTCTTTCTCCCGCCACAACGAATGTCAAATTTACCAAAAAAAATGAGCTGGTTGTTCTAACTTTGTCGCATGAAGAAATGAAAGATTATTTTTCGCAATAGAAACTTCGCTTTTATTTCTTTGAATTATTTTTGACAAAATTATAATGAATCACAAAGTCGTCGTTCCGCCGCAAACCAAAAAACAGGAAATGGGAACTGCACAGGTTTTCCTATTTTTGAGTTTGATTTGCGGCGCAATTACGTTCGCCGGATTCGGCTGGGATTATTGGCAGCAGGAAAAACGAGCGCGGCAGGATGAAGCCAGCCTCAGACTTCTCAGTGACCTGGTGCGAAGTCAAGGGCGTGTGCCGCTCGAACCGTCGCCGCCGAAAGGTTATGTCGTCGGTGATTACGTTCCGATTCATTATTTGATTGTTTTGGGCGGAGTCTCGGTGTTGATGCTCGGCTTGGGCGCGTTTGTTTTCGTTCACGCCCGAAAAATGATTGAAACGCCGCAAATACTCGCGGCGGACGCAGAACTCGAACGGCGACGGAACACGCCGGAAATGAAAAGATTCAGTCGAATGCAACTGATTTTGCGGCTCTCAACGCCAATCGCCGTTGCGCCCGTGCCGTTTATGGCGGCGTATGGAGTTCATTATTCGATTGTTTTTATATACGTTTTTATCGCTGCGCTGGCGGTCGGTGCGCTCCGGTTCGCGCTGCCGCGCCGCATTTAATAGAAAGCGGAGAAATGAGTTTTAAACCACTTTGCACCGTTTGTAACATTGGAAAATCTATAGAGGAGAATCAAAATGAAAAAACGAACAAAATCAAATTTACTGCTTTCTTTGCAATCGCTCGGTATCATCTTCGGGATATTTTTTGCGATGGCTTTTGCTTGCCGCGACAATCGTGAAACCGGCACGGAAGGAGAGAATCCGCGTCAGAACAAAACAACCGATCAAGCGTTGCCGCCCGGTCAGTATGCGTTTATGTCAATTACCACATTCAGGGAGGATGGCACGTCGAAAACCAGCACCAACTTAACCGGTTCATTAGCATTGTCCGGCAGCGGAAAATACGAACACGACCTTTGGATGGGCAACGCACCGTTTGGCTGCGGACCGGGAACTTATCAAACTTCCGGCAGCAAACTGGCTCTTAAACCCGATCCTTCAGTCGGCTGCGAAGGTCTCGACTATAACTTTCTTTACGATGAGCAGCAAAACAGATTGAGTTTAGTGACTGATGACCGAACTACCACGCTGTTGCTGTGTCAGGTCGGCGAAAATGACTGTTTTAAGATGAAGTAATTTGGCACTCTACATAAATAAGGAATAATTTACTAAGCTAAGAGAAATAATGGATAATCAACCGCTGCTAACAAATCAACCGGTCATCAATAGTGAAATCCAAAAGAAACCGTTTTCGCGCCGAAAAATTATCAAATGGTTACTGCTCACCGCTTCAATACTGGTCGGTTTGCTGCTGCTTGTTTTAATTCTCGCTTTGGACAGTTTGGAACTCGGCATTGCCGCGTTAGCCGTCGGAATGATTGCGGCGACGTTACCCGTTCCGCTTTATGCGGCGTTGATTCTCTGGATTGACCGTTTTGAACACGAGCCGCGCTATTTGCTGTTCGTGTGTTTTTTGTGGGGCGCAACCGCTTCGATTTTTATTGCCGTGCTGGTGAACACAACCGTTCAAGTGACCGCCGGAAGATTTGCTTCAACTGTTATCAGCGCACCGATTACCGAAGAACTTGCCAAAGCCGTCGTCATTTTTGCCGTTTTCTTTATCAAACGCGACGAGTTTAACGGCATTCTCGACGGCATTATTTACGCCGCCATTACCGCGCTCGGCTTTGCGTTGGTCGAAAATTTTTCGTATTACGGGCGGGCATTTGCCGGACTGTTTCCGGGAGTCGGTCTCGGCGGCGCGTTTATTGTGCGCGGAGTACAAAGCCCGTTTCTCCATCCGTTTTTTACCGCGATGACCGGAATCGGACTCGGATGGGCGGCACAAACGCGAAACGGTTTCGTGCGCGTTCTGGCTCCGCTCGCCGGATTGGGTTTAGCCGTTTTTTTCCACGCGCTGTGGAATTTGTCGGCGGTTGCCGGAATCTCGAACATACTTTACTTTATTTTAATGGTTCCGGCTTTCCTCGTCGTTTTGTCAATTGCCGGATTTGCCCTGCGCCGCGAGAAGCGAATTGTCTCTGAGCAATTGCTTGGCGAAATAACCGCCGGACGGCTGACACAGACGGAATACGAACATCTGACAAGTCTGCGCCGCCGCTCGACCAATTCATTTCGCGCCCTTTTCAGCAAAGGCTTACGCGGTTGGAGCGCACAACGCCGGTGCAATCAAGCCGCCAGCGAAATGGCTTTTCAACGCCACCGCGCGGCAGAAGGACATTCGGTTGATATGGCAAACCTTAAAGCAAGCGAAATGGCTTTTGTCGAATTTCTACAACAAACGCGGCAGGTATAAATATGCTCAAACTGTCTTTAACAATTTTCATCGGCGGCTTGATTATCGGTTTTATCGTCAAGAACTTGATGAAACGACGGATGCGCCGCGCCCTTGGGCGAACGGTCAAAGATCACGAATTAGTTTCGCTCAATTCTTGGATGCAAGTCAGGGAAAACGAGGAACGCGGCAAAATTCCGCCATCCTGAGACGCGATTTGTGAAAATATAAAGGATAAAAAATGAAAAAACAATTATCGTCATCTGTTTTGCTGTTTATGATCGCGGCGGCGGGCGGACTAATTTCGGGTTGTCCGGTGGGCGGCGGTTGTCAGCATAAAGATTATGAGGGCGTTGTTACAATCCGGGACATCCGCCGTCAATCGGATGAAACTTCCGCGCCCGAAAGCCCTGACGAAAAACTTTTTATTTTCTACAAATTCAAAGCCGATGCGGACGCTCCGCCGCCAGTCGGCGATTTTTCCGGCGAAACACAATTAACGCGACGGGCAATTGACCAAAAAGAAATCAAAATTAACAGACAATTTCGTGCGAAAGCCAAATATATCGAGCGCGGAACGTGCAATCCGGGTCCTTATTTGGAGGAATTTGAAAAATGGCGGTAAATATCTTTTGAACGATGAAAAATGGAATTTGCCAGCCGATGTGAAAAGGCTTTTTTCCGGGCGGCAATCAGAATTGTGTTAGCATATTGCTGATAATTTAGACCGATGAATTTCCAAAAATCAGTTATCTTTATTTTCGCCGCCGCGCTTTTCCTGCATTCTCTTGGAACGCCTGCTGTCGCCGCGAAGAAGAAAATGGTTTGGAAAACAGGCGATTCAGTCGAAGTCGAATGGAAAGGTAAATGGTATAAAGCCGAGATTGTCGAAGCCAACGACAACGCTTATAAAATTCACTACAGCGGTTACGCCGACAATTTCGACGAAAGCGTCGAACTATCGCGTATTCGTTCGCTCGATTCGCCCGAATCGAAAGCGGACGCGCAAAAAATTGCTGAGGCTTGGAGTTGGACGGACGGCGCGGGTAATCGTAAAACACTCAAGGACTTTCACGATATTATTCAGAAACACGGGCAATGGCTGGCATCCGGCGGGCAGCAGGGAATTCGCGCCGATTTGACGAATGCCGATTTAAGCGCGGCTGATTTGAAAGCCGTCAATCTGAGCGAAGCCGTGATGAGCGGAGTCAATCTGACGAAAGCTGATATGTCCGCCGCTTTTCTGAAGAGCGCGGATTTGAGCGGCGCACACCTCTTTGAAACGACTTTTCTCGTATTGGCGGAAAATATCAATCTGAGCGGTGCTTCGATTATGAACTCGAAAGTAGGCGGGATATTGAAGAATGCAAATTTGTCGAAGGCGACATTTTACAATGCCGACCTGACATCGGCAGTCCTGACGGACACCGATTTGAGCGGGGCTTTGATTTCCGGTGGTAATTTCACCAATGTTTTTCTGGCACGGGCAAATTTGTCAAAGGCAATCGTTTTTGACGGCGATTGGACGGATGCCAATTTACGGCTGGCGGATGTCAGCGGTTTGCGTTTTGAGCCGTCTAAAAATCCTGATACGAGAGCCGTCTCCGGCGCGACCAATCTGGAATTTATCACTTACGCCAATTCACCCGACGCGGTTACGCTGCTTCGCAATAGTCTGCGCGAAAGCGGTTTTGACGACGCGCAGCGCAAAATCACATACGCTCTGAAAGTCCGGCAGAACGAACTGCGTAAGGAAAACGGCGGCGTGTTTAAACTTTTGTATTATTATCTCAATTTGATATTTTTCGATTGGACGGTGCGTTACGGGATGCAGCCCGAACGGGCGTTGATCATAATGATTTATTTGTGGCTCATCTTCGCCGTCATTTACGATTTGTTTATTCATTTTCCCGGCAGGTCGGGCATTTTTCTCGTTAAAAAACGGGTGCGGAAAAACACCGATCTGACATCGGCGATGCGAGTTCGTCCGCGTCCGGTTCCGCCGACGAAAAACAAATTGAAATACGTTTGGCTTCGTCTGCTGAGCGAGTGGCGGGCTTTTCGCATCAGTCTGTTTTACAGCGCGACGCGCGCCTTGCATCTCGGTTACGGCGGATTAGATTTCGGAGAGTGGGTGCGAATGCTGACCAAGCGCGAATACGATTTGAAACCGAAACACTGGTCGCGCACTATTTCAGGTTTACAGTCTTTAACGAGCCTTTACTTGCTCGCCATCTGGCTTTTGACGGAATTCGGCAATCCGTTCGATTAAAAATCAGGAAAATTGAATTTTACAAACGAAGATTATAAAAGTTACGCAGTTGAAAAATTAAAGACATATTTTAACAGGATAGACAGGATGAACAGGATCATAAAACAATTCAGCAAATCCTTTTTTACCCTGTCCATCCTGTCCATCCTGT
>JAJAZE010000642.1 GCA_026785925.1 Pyrinomonadaceae bacterium | reverse complement strand
GTCAGCAAATCTTTCACCACGCCGACGGTTCGCTTGCCGGTGCGCTGGTCTTGCTTTAAAACGACGGCGACTTTTAGTCCGGCGCGAATGTTTTTGCGTTCCTGATGTTTCATAAAATTATTTAGAACAGTTGCAGTTTTTGCCTCTGCGTTTCCGCCAGTTTATCAAGAAAACTCGTGCGATGAATTTCCTTCGCGCCGAACGCGGCAAAATGCGGAGTCATTACCTGCGTGTCGAGCCACGTTGCGCCGCGCGATTGCAGATGTTCGACTAAAAAAAGCAAAGCCAATTTGGAAGCGTTGGAAACGATGTGAAACATACTTTCGCCGCAGAAAACGCCGCCCGCGTCAACGCCGTAAAGTCCGCCGACGAGTGCGCCCGATAAATCCCAGACTTCGACGCTGTGCGCGTCGCCCGCTTCGTGAAATTTCGTGTAACTCTCGATAAACTCTTTGTTAATCCACGTTCCGCTTTCGTGGGCGCGTTCGACGCGGGCGCAGTTTTCCACGACGGCGCGAAAACTTTTATCAATCGTAAATGTTAGATTCGTTTTTTTCCACTCTTTTTTTAGCGACTTCGGAACGTGCAGCGCGGAAAATTCGAGAACGGCACGCGATTCGGGGCAGAACCAAGGCAGCGGCAAACCTTCAATCGTCCAGGGGAAAATTCCTTTTCCGTAGGCGTTTCGCAAATTTTCCACCGACATTTCGCCGCCGAAACTGATAATATCGCTCGAATCGTAAAAAAAATCGCCGAAGGCAATCCATTCGAGGAAACTGTGTGTGCGCGGATTTGGAAAATTTATCGAAGACATATTTCAGCAAGCAGTAGGCAGCGGCAGTAAGCAGTAGGCAGTAGCGGTTGGTAATCGAATCTGTTTTGCCAAATATAACTGCCTACTAATCAAACAACTGCCTACTGCCGCTGCCTACTGCCGCTACTTACTGCCGCTACTACTTGCTCAACCTTTCTGCCGGATACTTATAATTTATAATCTCAGCCAACCGTTCACCGATTATAAATCATCTTTAAAGAGTTAGAGAAAAAAATTTAAAGTAAATTTAATAGAGGTTTCGAGATGAGAAATAAATTCTACGCGCTAATCGCTTTCGGTGCGCTTTTCCTGAACGCTTTCGGCGCAGTTTCCGCGCAGACGAAAATAGCTAACCAACCTAACCGGCTCGCCGCGCTGCTGCCTGCTTCGGACGGCGTGATGACGCTCGACGTGCAGCGGCTTTTGAACGAATCGGTTCCGCAGGTTCTTTCGGGCAAACCGCAAATGCTCGCTGACATTAACCAAAAAATTGACGAAATCCGCGATAAAACCGGACTCGACGCGCGGCAGTTCGAGCAGATTGCCATCGGCGTGGCGATAAAGCAAATTACGGCGCGGGAAGTAGATTTAGAGCCGATTTTTCTGGCTCGCGGAAAATATAACGCTAATGCGCTGATTGCCGTCGCCAAGCTCGCTTCCAAAGGCAAATACCGTGAAGAAAAATCAGGCAGCCGCACGATTTATGTTTTTGACGGCAAGGAAATGGTTGCACAGAACAAGCCGACGACGAAAAATTCGTGGTTCGACAAAGCGATTGATCGGCTGATAATCGGCTTGACCAAAGAAATCGCCGTCACCTCGCTCGACGACAATACGCTGGCTTTCGGTTCGCTCGCCCGCGTTCGTGAAACTTTTGAAACCAAATCGCGCATCAGCAGTGAAGTTCTGAATCTGGCGAATCGTAGACCGAACGCCGTTGTCAGCTTCGGCGCGAAACTGCCGAACGGGTTATCCAATTTTTTTATTTTAGATAATGACGAACTCGGCAAAACGCTCGATTCGATTCGGCAAATATCCGGCGCGGTCGAAATTTCCGACGGCAATTCGGCAGTTTCGATGGCGGCGAAAACTTTGAATGTCGAGCAGGCGCAAAATCTGCACGAAACTTTGCAGGGTTTGCAGATGCTCGGCAAAGCGTTTATCGGCGGCGGTAAAGGCGAAGACAAAAAGGTTTATGCGCGGATGATCGAAAATGCGAAAATCACGCGCAACTCGGCGGAAGTCGTGTTTGACTTGCAAGTTCCGCAAACTGACATTAACATCTTGCTTGCCGGGATAAAATAAATTATCATTTCGGTTCTCTCCTCGAAAATTTCGGCTGTCGGGCGTTTTCACCCGACAGCCATTTTTTTAACTTATTCGCTCGGCTGGCGAGCCGCAGAATTTACCGTAAAATCAATCTAATGAAAAGCAAAATAAATCGAATAAAAATCGTCGGATTGTTAAGCCTGACACTTTTGTGCGGCGGTTTGCACAGCGGCATTTTGACGACGGCGCAGGAAATGCGGCGCGAGCGGACGAGCGAAAAACCAACGCCGACTCCGAAACAAACGCCGACTCCGAAACCGACCGCTGCGCCGACGATCATTCCGACTCCGACTCCGACTCCGATTCCGCTGCAAACGGTCGCCGATTTGCAGGCGAAAATCCGCGCAATTACGGCGCGTTCCGAATTGCGGCGCGGACAAATCGGCACAAAAATCGTCTCGCTCGAGACGAATAAAACGATTTACGAAGAAAACGCCGAAAAGTATTTTATGCCCGCCTCTAATATGAAAAGCTATACGGTCGCGGCGGGACTCGAAAAACTTTCGCCCGATTTTCGCTTTACAACGAGCGTTTTTGCACCGACGATGCCTGATGCCAACGGCACGATTCGCGGCGACGTGAGCGTTTTCGGACGCGGCGACGTTTCGTTTTCGGCGGGCTTTTACGACGGCGATTTTTTCAAAGGATTAAATGCGCTGGCGGATAAAATCGCGCAGTCGGGAGTTAAAAGAATCGAAGGCAACATCGTCGGCGACGAAAGTTATTTTTCGGGAAATACGATTCCCGCTAGTTGGGAATGGGACGATTTGCAATGGAAATCGGGCGCGGAAATTTCGGCTTTGCCCGTCAATGATAATCTGATCGAATTGAACATCAAGCCGAGCGCGGTAAATTCGCCTTGCTACATCCAAACTCTGCCGACGAATACGATTATGAAAATCGTCAATCGCTGTCAAACTTCTCCGGCAGGCACGGAACGCGGGATTCAGGTGACGAAAAAGCTCGACCAGAACATTCTCGAAATCGGCGGAACGATGCCGGTCGGCGATAAAGGTTACAAAGGCGGTGTTACCGTTTCGCGTCCCGCGCAGCTTTTCGTCGAATTGCTGCGCGGCATTCTCCTTCAAAAAGGCGTGACGATTACGGGGCAAAATAAAGTGATTAACGCCTCGGAAAAATACGTTTCAGCCGTTGTTTCTTCAATTCCGCAAATTGAAATCGCCAAACTGGAATCGCCGCCGTTCAGCGTCATCGCCGCCAAAACAATGAAGCCGAGCCAGAATACTTACACCGAAATTATCCTTTGGACGCTCGGCGAGCAAATCGGCAGAAAACAGGCGGCGGATTTGGCGACCGATGAAATTTCGCTGGCAAAACTTCGCAAAACTTCGAGCGCGGAACTCGGCGCAAACGCAGTCAGGAACTTTTTAACGGAAATCGGCATCGCGCCCGACAGCGTGGTTCAGTGGGATGGTTCGGGACTTTCGCGCCACAATTTGATCACGCCGAATTCCGCCGTCGCGCTTTATACCTATATGTCGAAAAGCCGCTACGCCAATGTCTGGCGCGATTCGCTGACCGTCGGCGGCGTTGACGGAACGCTGCAAAATCGTTTCAAAGGAACGATTGCCGCCGACAACGTGCGCGGAAAAACCGGCACGATTGACCAGGTTTCGACTCTTTCCGGTTACGTCACGACGGCGGCGGGCGAACGGCTCGTTTTTTCGATTCTCGTCAACGGTGTCAACGATGGGCGATTGCGGCAGGCGGTAATTGACGAAATCGTCGTTGCGCTGGCGAATTTTAATGGCAAAACTCTTTAAAGTAGAAAGGTGAAAAAGTGAAAAGGTGAAAAAGTTTTGCTGAACTCTATTCAACTAGCTTTTTCACCTTTTCACTTTGTCGCTTTGCTTACCAGCGCGAATAATTTCCGTCGCCGCCGCCGCCGCCGCCTCCACCGCGATTTCCGCCGCCGCCGCCGCTTCCGCCACTTCCGCCGCGTCCGCCGCCGCCGCCGCCGTAACCACCACGACCGCCGCCGCCGCGATTTCCGCCGCCGCCGCCGCCTTCTTCACGCGGACGCGCTTCGTTGACCACTAAGCTGCGTCCGTCCAAATCCTGACCGTTAAACTGTTCAATCGCCACCATCGCTTCTTCCAAAGATGTCATTTCGACAAAGCCGAAACCGCGCGAGCGTCCGGTCTCGCGGTCTTCGACGACTTTGGCTGACTCGACCGCTCCTGCCTGAGCAAAATGCTCGTGCAAATCATCACTTGTCACACCGAATGCCAAGTTTCCAACATATAAGCAGGTCAGCATAAGTTTTAGTTGATAATCAGAATGCGGAAGCACGCACGAAGTAAGTGTGTTTCTTCGCCCTTACTTCGTGCGGGCTTCTGCATTATGTTACAAAACTTTAGCTTACCTGCTTAGTTTTGTACATTACTGAGCGGTATAAAATTTGCTAGTATCAGAAGATCCAAATTTGGGCGATTTTGATTGATTTCAGTTCTGCATTTCTATTTCGCTGACCATTCCATACAGCTTTTCTATCGCTGTTTTGAGGAAATTGACGAATCTTTTGAGGCGAAATTTACTTTGCTTCCACACT
>JAJAZE010000641.1 GCA_026785925.1 Pyrinomonadaceae bacterium | reverse complement strand
GCCGTGATAAGCGTCAACCGTCGCCTTGACCGCGTTGCGGATGTAATTGATGCCGTCGGTCGGCTGCGAATACGGATAGCGATTCGTCGTCGTGTAAGCGTCGGCAATCCAGATCAATTTTACGTCGCTGATAACCAGATACGGGTCGTTGTCGAAGCGCAAATAAGGCGCGACTTTCTGAAGCCGCTCGCGGATGTTGCGCGTTTTCAAAACGCGGCTCTCGGCGGTCAAATCTTCGGAAAGCAGCAGCTTCAAATCGGCGTAGCGCGTCGCAAACATCAGTTGTTCGAGCGTCGAGCCGATGGGCAAACCGCCCGCGCCGGTATAGTTGCGAAAGACGTTTTGCTCGCCCGCCGGATGGCTGAATTCCTCGGTTTTTGTATTCACATAAACGCGCTCGTTCGACATCTCGCCGAAATAAATTTCCGGTCGGTCAATCTTCAGTTCCGGCACGGTCGCCGTCGGCGGCAAGTCTTTGACAAATAATTCGGGCAAGCCTTCGGGCGTTACCTTGTCAACCGGTCCGACCGCCGCGCCGTAACCGTGCGTGAACGTCAAATGCTCGTTAATCCAGTTGCGGTTCGGCAAACTCGCGGCGTTTAATTCGCGCGGCGAAATCATCACCTGCCGCAACTCGCCATTGATGTTATAGCGGTCGTTGTCCACCGATTGGAATTCGTAGTATGTGCGAATTTCCTGAATCTGCCCGAAAACGTCGAGCAGCGGCTGCTGATCCCAAAGGCGGATGTTGTTGATTGTCCGCTGATTTTCCCGGATGTCGGCGGCGTTCAGAGCAGTCCCGCCGGACAATTCGCGCTCCTCGATGCTGTTCAAATTGAAAGCCGCCCGCGTCGCTTCGATATTGTGGCGGATGAACGGTGTTTCCTTCGCCAGCTCGTTCGGTCCGACCGAAAAACGCTGCATCACCGCCGGATAAAGCCAGCCCGCGGCGGCGATTAAAATTAAAAGACTCATCGCCGTCAAAAACAATTTGATTGATTTTTGTAAAATACAGACGACGGCAACCGCCGCCGCCAAAATCGCCGCCGCCATTTGCGCCCAAAGCGTCGGCAGCACTGCGTTCAAGTCCGTGTAGCTCGCGCCGAAAAATGAGCCGCCGTCGTTAATCAGCAGTAAATTCGGCATCGCCAGATAAGTTTTCCACGCGACGAGCAGCAGCAGCGCGGCGACGAGCGACAAAAGATGAGCGCGTCCGGCAATCGGAAATTCGATTCTGCCCGGTTTGCTCGCCCGCTTGTCCGTTTCGACGCGCGTGTGCGCCAGATAAATCATCGCCGCGCCGACGAGATTGACAATTAAAACGAGCAGCGCGAGCAGCGAAATCGCTTCCAGCGCGGGCATCGTGAAAACGTAAAACGCGATGTCGCGCCCGAAAATCGGGTCAGCCGCGCCGAACGGAACTTGATAAAAAAAGCGCAGAAACGTCTCGCCCAAATTCCAGCCCGCGAATGCCGTGAGCAGCCCGACAATCACGCCGACGGGCAAAGCGGCGTTGCGAAGAAGAATCGAAATCGGAATCGTTTCCAAACGCGGCGCAATTTCTTCGTCCGTTTCGTCCGCGTCGTAAACGATCACCGGCGGTTCGGGACTGCGCTGCGCCGCCAGCCGCAAATTAAGAAAAGTCAGAAAGCCTGCCGCCGCGCCGAAAATTACAGCCGACAGCAAACCGGCGGTCAGCAGTGTGCCGAACACGGTTTGAAATCCGAGACTCGCAAACCACAAATAATCCGTGTAAAAATAAGCGAAGGCGAACCACGCGCCCGCCAATAGCGCGATGCCCGGAACGATTAACCAAAGTTTCGACCCGTTATGTTCCGTCTGCTTGCGCGGCTCGCGTTTCGGAATTTTTCCGACAACTTCAAAATTACTGTTTCTCATAAGTTTTTCCAGATCTCCTCAGCACTAAAGAACCACCGAACTTCACGAATCAAGCCAGCCTTTCTTTATCGCGTCCTTACTTGGTGCTGGTTTCCGTTTTTTGTCCGACGGTTCTTATTCTTCCAATATCGCAAAGCCCGTGCCGAATCTTTCGGGCAAATGTTCCGATAGCTCAGACTGCCGATTTTATTCGATTTTATTGAAATGCGAGCTTTTCGAGATTTATGCAATCGCGCTTTTAAGATTGCCGTCCAAGTCCCAACTTGGGACAACGGCGAGGCGCGAAGCGTCAGCCGGGCGAACAAAATTGAGGAGGCAAAAACAAAGAAACGATGAAACGAAAAAGCTGGACGCGCTTTTGTTTTAAAAGTCGCGTCCGGCTCGAATCTGCTCAATGTGCTGCTGATTTAATCAATGAAAAAATTCCGTCTCGGCTCTTTCCCATTATTTTTGTTCGCCCGCCACAGCCCGAAAAAGATAATCGCCGCCGTAAAACTCAATGCGCTGACAGCGTAATCGGGCGGCTGCGTCGTTCCCAACAAACCCGCCAGCAGACCCGATTGCCAGACGGCAACTTTCATCGCCGCCAGTCCCAGCACTAAAAAAAGCGTTCCCAACATTCTCTGATACCTCCCATATTTAACGAGCCTTCTTTCATTAATCCTTTCGACCTTGCCGGTTCGTTTCGGCAAGCACTGTGCCTTTCCGATTCGGCAAGAAAAAATCCGGGCTGTGATGCGAGCAATAACCCGATTTGCAAAGAGCTTTCGCCTGATGATTAATAAATTCGAAAGTAAAGTCCGTTTGAAGATTTAACCCGCCGCCAAATCGTTTAAAGTCCAAATTCGGGACAAAACTGTGGCGAAACGACCGCACGGAATTAGGCTTATCAATTCGGCTTGGGCAGAATGTTTGCAAGGAAAACGATTAAAAATTTATGACCGTCATCGCTTTTGAAGTTTTGTTGATTTTTCTGCTCGTCCTTGCCAACGGCGTTTGCCGGAGATGGCGGTAGTTTCGGCACGTCTTCGGCAGCAGGAGGCGCGGGCGACGCGATGTTATTTCTGTTTTTATTCGTATTCATCCGTGGATTAATTGTTTCTAAAATTCATCCTAAACGTCGAGCGTCGGGTCATTCTGGCGATATTCGTCGAGTTTGCGGTATAAAGTCTTGCGGTCAAGCCCCAGCATTTCCGCCGCGCGGGATTTGTTGCCCTGCGTTTCGCGCAAAATTTCCAGAATGTATTCGCGCTCCATTTCTTCGAGGGTGAGCCGCCCGGCTTTGGCTTTGGCGAGAATGACGCTTGACGCGCCGCCCGCCCTGATGCGTTCGGGAAAATCTTCGATTGTCAGAATCGCGCCGCGAGCCAGCGCGATTGCCCGCTCAATCGTGTTTTCGAGTTCGCGCACATTGCCCTGCCACGAATAAGCCGTTAAAAGCGCGAGGGCTTCAGGCGCGATTTCACGCGGCGCGAACCGTTGTTTTTTAGCGTTCTTCGCCAGAAAATGTTCGACCAAAAGCGGCACGTCAACGGCTCGCGCCCGCAGCGGCGGAACGTGCAGTTGAATGACGTTCACGCGCCAATACAAATCCTCGCGGAAACGCCCGTCGGCAACATCCTTTTCCAAATCGCGGTTGGTCGCCGCAATCAACCGCGCGTCCACTTGTTTCTCGCGGCTGTCGCCGACGCGCCGGATTGCGCCTTCCTGCAAAACGCGCAGCAGTTTCGGCTGGACGCTGAGCGGCAACTCGCCGATTTCGTCTAAAAAAAGCGTTCCGCCGTCCGCCGTTTCAAACAGTCCGGCGCGGGCGGCGCGGGCGCCCGTAAAGGCTTGTCCGGTGTGTCCGAAAAGTTCCGATTCGACGAGTTCCGCCGGAATCGCCGCGCAGTTGACGGCGACAAATTCGTTTTTGTTCCGAGCGGAAGCGTCGTGGACGGCGCGGGCGACGAGTTCCTTGCCCGTCCCCGATTCGCCCGTGATTAAAATGTTGCTCGTCGAAGCCCCGGCTCGATTGATTAAATCGAGCAGTTCGCGCATCGGGCGCGACGCGCCGACGATTCGATTGTTTGCAGCGGGAATTTCGCGGCGCAGACGCGCCTGAGCGCGGGCGGCTTCGGTTTGCTTGAGCGCGGCGCGGACAACTTCCAGCAAATCTTTCGTCGCAAACGGCTTGGTCAGATACGAAAACGCGCCTTTTTTGACCATCTCGACCGCGTTTTCGACCGAGCCGAAAGCCGTGATGACGATGACCGGCACGTCCGCGCGCCGCTCACGCACTTTCGTCAAAAGCTCGTCGCCTTTGAGTTCCGGCATTTGCACGTCCGTGACGACCAAATCTATTTGCTCCTGATCGTTTTCGACGTGTGCGAGCGCGAAACGCCCGTTGGCGGCGGCGACGATTTCAAAATCTTCCTCCGCCAAAATTTCTTCCAAAAGCTCGCGCATATCCGCGTCGTCTTCGACAATTAAAATTCTCTCGCTCATAATTTTTTAATCCGCAAACGAACCGCCGGGTCAATCACAGATTTTAATTTGGTAATGAACTAAAAGTAATGCTGATTCTTTTTTCCATAAATTGCTACTAATAGTAGAGCAAATTTAAATTATCTGGTGTTTTAGTTTTTTGTTAGATGTATGAATTTAGACTTTTGACGAAAAGGTTCATTGAAAAGCAGAATCACAAGGTTTAAACTTTTGATATTGTGATATTAAAAAACTCTCGCCGAGCGATTCTGCGAAGAAATTTTAACTTTTAACATTGCTAATCGGCAAGCGGTGG
>JAJAZE010000640.1 GCA_026785925.1 Pyrinomonadaceae bacterium | reverse complement strand
GTGCTGCGCGGCGTAAAATATCGCGTCGGTCGAACTCGTGCAGCCGGTCGAGACGACGTGCGAAAGCCCGTGCAGCCCGAAAACCATCGAAAGCTCCGACGACAAACCGCCGTGCGTTGACGAAGGAATCGTGTAAACGCTGGCTGATTTCGTGTTTTCCCGTGTGAACCAGAGTTTGTATTGTTTCTCGGTAAATTCGAGTCCGCCGCCGCCCGTTCCCAAAATTACGCCGAAGTTTTGTCTTTCCGATAAAGTGAGGTTTTCGGTTTGAATGTTTGAATCCGTCACCGCTTCCCGCGCCGCCGCCAGCGCGAGCGGAACCGTGCGCGGAACGTGCTTGCGGTCTTTCGGATTTAGTTCGGCTTCCCAATCGAAGTTTTTAATTTCCGCCGCGATTTTGACTTTCGAGTCGGAAACGTCGAACGATTCGATGCGCGAGATGCCGCTAACACCCGTTCGCAACCCCATCCAAAACCTTTCGCGCCCGATGCCGATTGGCGTAACGCACCCGAAACCTGTAATGACGACGCGGCGCGGTTGAGAGAAATTGCTAAACATATTTATTGATTCAAGATTATCATTTTCAAACCGTTCAAAGCCAACAAGTGAATTCGCAAAAGTAAAAAAACCGACGGCAGAAAGCTATCGGTTTTTTATTTTGCGAATTCAAAAATTTACCTTTTCTCAATCAATCGGTGAACGAGTTTCAGCCATTCGGAACGCTTCAATTCTTCGGCGGCAAAAAGCAGTTCGGTAACAATTATACTTTTCACTCCTGGCAGACAAACGCTTTTTGCGACCTGTTTGTAGTCTTCATTTTCCAGGCGATAAAAAATCACGTCTTCGCCGTCAAAAAGCCAGACTTCTTCAATGCCGAGTGCGGAAAAAATCGGGAACTTCGGAAGTGAACCGTGAGTAATATCAATTTCGATGACGAGTTCAGGCGGCGGATCAATGTTTAAGTCAATTTCCTTTTTGGCACGAACGATGTTCGCGTTTTTAAAGTAAAAACTACTGTCGCCTTCAAAACCTTTTTGCTTTTTTTGTCTGCGAAACGTCGTTGAAGCCGCGCCTCTGTAATCAATCTCCAAAATTCTGGCAATTTCGACCGTTAGTTCGGTCAAATCATCTTTCAATCTTTCGTGTTGATAACCAAGCACCATAATCTCCAATTCTCCGTCGCAAAAAGCAAAATGCGGATTGCTGACTTCATCGTGTTCCGCCAAAATTTTTTCGTAAGTTTCCCAACTGATGTTGTGCAGAATGATTTGCTGCACAACATCGGTTGTGACCGGAGAAGTTTTACTGCGTTTGGTTTTTGGTAAATCTAAAATTGCTTCCATCTTTAACACTCCCAAATTAAACGTCCAGGTTTTTCACGTCGAGCGCGTTGTCTTCGATAAACTTACGGCGCGGTTCGACCTGATCGCCCATCAAAACCGTAAAAATCGCGTCGGTTTCAATCGCGTCTTCGATGCGAACCTGCAAAAGCGTCCGCTTTTCCGGGTCCATCGTCGTTTCCCAAAGCTGTTCGGGGTTCATCTCGCCCAGACCTTTATAACGCTGCAAAGTTAAATCTTTCTTCGCCATTGCCAGGACTTTTTCAAGCAAATCCTCGCGCGAATTAATCGTTTCCGATTTGCCGTTGTCGCCTAAAGTGAATGGCGCGGGAAAATCTCTGTCCAGCGATTTTTTCAAATCAATCGCTTTCTGAAATTCGACGTAGCTGGCTTTTTCCCAATCGAAAATCATCGTCTGACCGTTCGGATAAGTGATTTCGATTTCCGAAAGTCCGTGTTCTTCGTCCGACATTAATTCGGTTTTAAAGCCAGCCCCCGAAATTTTAGCTTCCACCTGCGCCATTAGTGTTTCCTCCTCGAAAACCTGCCGCAGTTTAACGCCTTTTTCAATTAGAATTCCGTCTTTCCCGACAAATGCTTCGAGCAGCGCGTTCAAAAACTCACTATCGTTGCCAATTCTGCGGGCAAATTTCTCGAAATATCGTTTATACTCAGTCGTCTGTTCCAAAGCCTTCGAGATTTCGCGTCCCTCAAAAACCTTGCCGTTCATCGCCGCAACGGTCAAATCGTTGGTCGCCATTCGCATCATATAACGAAACATCTGCTTTTCGTCTTTGATATATTCTTCCTTTTTGCCGCGTTTAACTTTATACAGCGGCGGCTGTGCCAGATAAATATAACCTTGCTCGACGAGTTCCGGCATTTGGCGATAGAAAAACGTCAAAAGCAAAGTTCTGATGTGCGAACCGTCAACGTCCGCGTCCACCATCAAACAGATTTTGTGATAACGCAGTTTGGCGACATCGAAATCGTCTTTCCCGATTCCGGTTCCGAGCGCGGTAATCAAAGCCTTGATTTCGCTGTGTCCGAGCATTTTGTCGAAACGCGCTTTTTCGACGTTCAAAATTTTACCTTTCAAAGGCAAAACCGCTTGATTTTTTCGATTGCGTCCCTGTTTTGCCGAACCGCCCGCCGAATCGCCTTCAACCAGATAGATTTCCGACAACGCCGGGTCTTTTTCCTGACAATCAGCCAATTTTCCCGGCAGCGTCGAGCCGCCGAGAACGCTTTTGCGGACGATTTCACGCGCCTTACGCGCCGCTTCACGCGCCCGTGCCGCGTCAACTGCCTTGCCGACTATTTTCTTCGCCACATTCGGATTCTGCTCGAAAAATTCGCCGAGTTTTTCGTTTAAAAACGATTCGACCGCGCCTTTGACATCCGAATTGAGTTTGCCCTTCGTCTGTCCTTCAAACTGCGGCTGCGGTAATTTAACGCTGATAACGGCGACCAAGCCTTCGCGCACGTCGTCGCCGGAAAGCGCAGTCTTGAAATCTTTCGATAAACCCGAACTCTGCGCGTAATTATTGATCGTTCTGGTGATCGCGCCGCGAAAGCCCGACAGATGCGTTCCGCCGTCAACCGTGTTGATGTTGTTGGCAAAAGTGAAAATCTTTTCGTCGTAAGTGTCGTTATACTGCATCGAAACTTCGATTGAAAGTTCGTCCGCAATCCTTTCAAAATAAAGCGGTTCGTCGTGCAGCACGACCTTATTTTTATTGAGATGGTTGACGAATTCGGCGATGCCGCCTTTGTAGTAAAATTCGTGCGACTTTTCCTCGATTTCGCGCTCGTCCGTGATAAAAATGCGGATGCCTTTATTCAAAAAGGCTTTTTCGCGCAACCGTTCCGACAGTCTTTCAAAACTGTAAATTTCCGTGTCGAAAATCGTGTTGTCCGGTTTGAAAGTGATTTTCGTTCCGCGCTTCGCCGTCGTTCCGGTTTGTTTGAGCGGCGCAACCGAAATTCCGGCGCGGAATTCCATTTCGTAAGTTTTGTTATCGCGCCAAATTTCAAGCTGCAGCCATTCCGATAAAAAGTTGACGCAACTCACGCCGACACCGTGCAGACCGCCGGAAACTTTGTAAGAATTTGAATCGAATTTGCCGCCCGCGTGCAAAATCGTCATTACGACTTCGGCGGCGGAACGCTTTTCCTGTTTGTGAATATCCACCGGAATGCCGCGCCCGTTGTCTATTACGGTGATCGAATTGTCCATATGGATCGCTACATCAATCCGGTCGCAATAGCCCGCGAGAGCTTCGTCAACCGAATTATCCACGACCTCATAAACCAAATGATGAAGACCGATGTCGCCGGTCGAACCGATATACATTGCCGGACGCTTGCGAACCGCATCGCGTCCCTCCAAAACCGTGATCGAATCCGCACCGTATTCTGTTTTTGCTTTAGCCAATTTATTATCCTCTGTTTCGTTGAATTTTGCCTTGATTTGCTGGCTCTATCTTACTATATTTTCACTAATTTAGACAGTCGAAATACTTTGTTTTCAACGCATTCTTGGGACGGTGAAAATTCTTTCCGCAAGTCGTTAAATCGTTCGTTTTTAATCACTGATTTTTCGCGTAATTTAACCGGATTTTCGCTGGAAAAATTTGAGCCGCAATCAAAGCAAAATTTTTGTTTGTAGAAATCTGTCGGCACCGCAGCAATTTTCAATTCTGAATATCGGCGTTTATTTGTGCTAACCTGTAAAAATTATGGAAAACAATCAATCTCTTCAGGAAACTTACGCGCCGCACGGCATCTGTTTCGGCTGCGGCGTGGCAAACGAGCAGGGTTTGCAAATTAAAAGTTTTGCGAGCGGCGAAGAAGTGAATGCCGAATGGCACGCCGCCGCGCATCATCAAGCATTTTCCGGAATGCTTAGTGGCGGCATTATCGGCGCACTGCTCGATTGTCATTCAAATTGGACGGCGGCGCACTTTTTGATGAAACAAAGCTGCAAAGACACGCCCGATTGCACCGTGACGGCAAATTATTCGGTCAAACTTCTGCGCCCGACTCCTTTTGATGCGCCGATTTATCTGAAAGCCCGCGTCACCGAATCATCGGAAGACCGCGCAACGGTCGAAGCCGAATTGGTCGCGGGCGATAAAGTCTGCGCGACGTGCAAAGGATTGTTCGTCGTCGTTAAAGAAGGTCATCCGGCGTATCACCGCTGGTAACACCGGAATACGGATACAGATTTTCACCGCAATTTTTTTGCAGTTGGTCGGCGAAATTACTTTCCAGCCCCAGATTTTTGAGCCAGATTTTTTGTTCGTTCATCAGGCGCGGCAAGTAAACTACGTCGTTCAGAGCATATTCAACCAACTCTTTCGTCCAGATGCCGTTCCACGTTCGATTAAATTTTGTGCGTTGTGACTTATCCAGATCAACCGCGAAATAACGGTAGAGAGTTTCCGCCAAACTCGCCGATTGTCCCGCGCCTTTCGTCAAAACTTTTTCGGCAATCATCGTGCAAAAAACATTTGAAACCGTGCCGCCGCCGGCGCGAAGAAATTCCAAATCGAATTTCGCGTTGTGAAAAATTTTTGTAATGGATGGATTTTCCAAAATCGCCGCCAGTTTTCCCAACTCGACACCCTCGCTCATCGGCACTAAAACCGCTAAATCGCCGTCGGAAAATTGAACGCTGAGGATTTTGCCGTTCCGCGCACTAAGACTGTCGGTTTCCGTATCGCAGCCTAAAACGGCGGCGGCGGAGAGTTTTTGATAGGCGGTTTCTATTTCTTCAGCAGTTCGCGTTATTAGGATTTGCACGTTCTTGAGTATAAAACATCAAACATTTCTCCGAAAATGTATTATGCTTGCAGGTAAATTATGACGGAAAAATTATCAATCGTCGAAGCGCGGATTTTGGGTGCGCTGATCGAGAAACAACTGACGACACCGGAGTATTATCCACTGACGCTGAATGCTCTGGTCGCCGCGTGCAATCAGAAAACCAACCGCGAGCCGGTCGTTTTTTTCACCGAAGAAATAGTCGAAAAATCGTTGGAAGGGCTGCGCGACCGCAATCTCGCCTACGTTTTTTACGGCAGCACGAGCCGCGTTCCGAAATACAAGCACGTTCTGCCGCAGTTTTACGAAATTGACGAACCGGAGACGGCTTTGATCTGCGTGCTGCTGCTGCGCGGCGCACAAACGCTCGGCGAACTGCGCGAGCGAACCGGCAGACTTTACGAATTTTCCGGTCTCGGCGAAGTCAGTGACACGCTCGACAATCTGGCGAAGCGCGACGAACCGCTCGTTATCAAATTAGAACGCCAGCCCGGACAAAAAGAAGTTCGCTACGCGCATCTTTTATCCGGCGAAGTTCAACCGCCAAGTCCGAGAATCTCCGCGCCGAACAATCCGGCTGACAATGACCGTTTGACGCAAATCGAACAGGAAATAGAAACTCTTCGCGCCGAACTAACCGCGTTCCGGCAGACATTTGAAGATTTTAAAAAGCAGTTTGAATAATAGCCCGCTGTCAGAACCGTTTGAGAGCGAATTCGCGCTGACGTTCTCCGGCTGCCGACAAAATATCAACGCCGACGGTGAATCCTAGTTTTCGGCGTTAAGATTACGATTGAGGCTTTGGGCAATCATCCCGGCGCGAAGTTTGGCGTTTTCCGTCGTCGCACCGACAAAATATTTATCGGCGGCTGCGCTGAAAATCGCCAGCCAACGCCGGAAATGCTCGGATTCGAGCGGCAATATCTCGTTTAATTTTTGATGCACGGCAAGCGGATTGCCGAAATAAATTGCTTTGCCGAACAAAGTTTTTTCCCAGAAATCAACGATAATCGGCAAATGCGCGGCTAGATCGAGTCCGTCAAAATGCCGCCCGATTTCCAAGTCCTGCGTCGCAATTTTATAAAACTCGGTCAAAAGAAATTCCAAATCCGCGCGTGTTTCAATATCTCGTTTCATCTATTCGGTCGAAACCTCGACTTCGCCGTTGAGCGCGGCGTGAACCGTGTGCCACGACAGAGACGCGCATTTGACCCGCGCCGGAAATTCGCGCACACCGGCAAAGATTTTAAGTTTGCCAAGTGAGTTTTCTTCCGTGTCGGTGTCCATTTCGCCCATCACCATCTGCCGAAATTCGGTGAACATCACGTCCGCCTCTTCTTTGGTTTTGCCTTTGACGGCTTGCGTCATCATCGAAGCCGAAGCCTTTGAAATGGCGCAGCCCGAACCCTTGAAGGCGACATCTTTAACCTTATCGTCTTCTATCGAAAGATAAACCTTTAACTGATCGCCGCACAACGGATTATGCCCGTCAGCCTGTTTATCGGCATTTTCAATCTCGCGGAAATTTCGCGGGTTTTTGTTATGGTCAAGAATAACTTCCTGATATAAATCGTTTAATTCTGACATATTTTAATTTTGGATTGCCGTTAAATCTTATCGCCAATCGGCGCGGTAAAGTTTTCGTCTTTAATATTTCCCGTATTCAAAACATTTTTCGGCTCAAACAATAAAACCTCGACTTCGGTTTCGGCAACCGGACGATGTTCAACGCCGCGCGGCACGATCAGAAACTCGCCGGGTTTTAATTCAACGGTTTTGTCACGAAACTCAAGGCGGAAACTTTCCTTCACCGCCATAAACATCTCGTCTTCGTGTTCGTGATGATGCCACGGAAATTCGCCCTGAAATTTGACGAGTTTAACTTCCTGCCCGTTGAGTTCGCCGACTACTTTCGGTCGCCAATGCTCGTTTATCAAGGCGAATTTTTCCGACAAATTTATTTTTTCCATCGAATTTTACGCGACGGCGTATTCCGTATATTTTCTTAGTTCCGGTTCGTGCCAAGCCAGCACAATATCGCTTTTCGGAACGCCCGCCGCCGCCAAATCTGTTGCGATTCCATCTTCCGTGCCGTCGCGCTGAATCCAGATTTTGCCGCCGATAATATCAACGTGAATGTTAATGCCGTGAACGCGCTCGCTGTTGTCCCAACCGACAACGAAAAGCAGGTAGGTGTTTTTTTCGCGGTTAAAAAGCGTGCGTCGTTCAATTTCGCCATATGCGTAAGGAATCGCGGCGTATTCGCTTAAAACGGATTCAACGACCTTTTGATACTTTTCTAATTTATCCATTGCAAAACTTCCTCCTTATCTTTATCAAAAACCACCATTTTCAATCGGTTGATTTTGACAAACGCCAGCCCG
>JAJAZE010000639.1 GCA_026785925.1 Pyrinomonadaceae bacterium | reverse complement strand
GCCGTCTCAGAAGCGCATTAAAGAACTCATCATCACCAAAGATATGGTCGAGCGCAAAGCACCGGCACTCGAAATCATTCGTGAGATGGACGAAGCGGCTTAGATTAAAATTAAAACCAAGACGAAAAGAGGACGGATTTGATCGCTGTCCTCTTTTTTATTACGACCTTTATGAGAAGCTGTAGCAGTTATTAAATTGGCGCGAGAAGAAACCGTCCTTGAATCTGAATTTCAAAGACCTTGTGCCGGGCTTCATTTGCTGATTCTTATCCCGAACTGACGTTAATTAAGCAGGTAAGCAAAAGTTTCAAGATATTTTGAAAAGTTCAGAGTCCAAACGCGGAACGCACTTTGCGTTTTCGCCGCGCTTCGCTGGCGGAAGACACGCTCAAGCGTGGACTCTGAACGAAAGCAAAATGCTTCATTACTTTTGCTTGGGTGCTTATAAATTAGCCAATTCGCAAACCAGCATCTCGATTTGCAGACGCGATCCCGCAGTTCCGCCGCCGCCGATTGAGGTTTTTATCGCCACGTCGGTTTTGGCGATTCTCTGCATAATCCAGGTTAGTTTTTCAGTTTCGATGCGTCGCGCCGTCGCTAGAAAATCTTCCTGCTTGCTGTAAGGAAGTTTCATAATCCGCGCAACTTCGCGGCGTTCGACACCGTTACGCATTAATTCCTTCGACATAAAAAGTCGGCGGAAATTGCTGGCAATCAGTCCCAGGAGCATTAAAGGTTCCGCGCCGTCGTCCAGGATTTTTTTCAAAATCTGCAAAGCACGGGTTTTATTTTTGGCAAGCAGACTGTCGGTTAAATCGAAGTTGGAAACTTCACGCGAATCCGGCGCGAGCGATTCGACGAGTTCGTAACTTATCAGTGCGTCCGGCAAGGCGGCGACGGCTAATTTCTCGATTTCATTGGTCAAACGCCGGACGTTGTTGCCGACCAAACCAACCAAATGCTGTAAAGTGCGCTCATCCGCGTCGGATTTCAAATCTCGCAGTTTCGTTTTCGCCCAACCGATTAATTCCGCGTCTTCTAATGGCTTAAATTCGACCGCGACGCTTTTTTCGATTAACAATTTGGAAATTTTCCGGCGTTTGTCGAGGTCGTTAGCGATGAATATCAGCACGGTCGTCGTCGCCGGACGATTGAGATACGCCGCCAAACCGTCTTCGTGTTCTTCCTTTAAGTTATCTTTCGTGCCGGTCGCCGAAACTATCACGTCGGTTATTTTCACGACGCGCCGCGCCGCGACCATCGGCATTTGCTCGGCGGAAGAAAGCGCGTGCAGCACCGGCGAATTGCTCAGACTAAACTCGGTTTCATTAAATTCCCTTAACTCTGAATCAGCCAGAATCAAATCGGCAATCGTTTTCGCCGCTAAATCACGTAGATAAGTTTCCGCGCCGAAAAGCAGATAAACCGGCGCAAACTCGCGCTTTTTTATTTGACTGCGTAAATCCTCGCGGGAAAGAATGTTCATTAATTATTGTCTTTAACACCGAGTCCGTTGACGATGGTTGACACGACCGATTCGGCGAACGCCCGTGCTATTCGTTCGACTGCCGGTTCTTCTTCATTGAAAAACGAACGCGGATCATCGGAAAACTCGAACGAATCGCGGAAGATAAAATTTTGATTGTCGTAGAGAATTTTGTTTTCCTTTAAATCCCGAATCGTCACTGCCGCGACAATCGTTACTTCATAAATGCGGGCGCGACCATCACGGTCGAGCAAAACGCCGGAGAAATTGAAATTGCGAATCGTGCCTTCGACCACCGCGTCGGCGTTTTCGCGTTCGCCCTGCACTTTTAACCCGCGCCCGCGCTTGATGATTTC
>JAJAZE010000638.1 GCA_026785925.1 Pyrinomonadaceae bacterium | reverse complement strand
CGTGAAAACGCCAATCATACACTGCAAACCACGGCTTTGATTAACGAAGCCTATATCGAATTAAACAATCAGCATTCGGTTAAATGGCAGAACCGCTCGCATTTCTTCGCGCTTTCGGCGACGATTATGCGCCGCATTCTGCTGAGTCACGCCCGCGAACAGGCGGCGGACAAACGCGGCGGTAATCTGCTGCACGTCAGCCTGGAGAATTGTGAATTGATGACTCACGAAAAAAGTCTCGAAATAATCGCCCTTGACCAGGCACTCGAACGTCTCGCTGAACACGACAAACTGAAAAGTCAGATTGTCGAGATGCGTTTTTTCGGCGGAATGACGGTTGAAGAAACGGCACAGAGTTTGTCAATCGCGCCGATCACGGTGGCGGTTCACTGGCGAGTGGCAAAAGCCTGGCTCGCCGCACAAATTCGCGGCGACAAATCTTGTGTATAGGTTTTGAAGGCTTTTTGCACGTATAAGAACAAAGCACTCTTTTTCAAACACAAAGACCGTCTAATTTTACTGACTTTAGAACGACTGCGCGAAAGTCCCGGCAGACCGGCTTTTGACGGACGATTATGGCTAAGGAACGCTGGCAAAAAATCGAAAGAATTTTTAACGAAGCCGTTTTGCTTTCGGAAAACGAACGGCAGCGTTTAGTTGTCTCCGAGTGCGTCGGCGACCTGGCGATGCGTCTGGAGATTTGCGAGATGCTGGCGGAAGATGCCGCTGCGGACAACTTGCTCGACCAAACGATTTTTCCTTACGGTATGCACCTTCTCGGCAACGACTGCGGAAATCTTTTTTCGACGATTACATTTGCCGGTTACAAGTTACAACGAATCATCGGACGCGGCGGTATGGGCGCGGTGATCTTAGCCGAAGACGTGCGGCTGGAACGATTAGTGGCGTTGAAGGTTTTGACGATGAACGCCGATCCGAACGATGAGGCGGCACTGCGTTTTCAACAGGAAGCACGAGCGATTTCTGCCATTTCGCACCCGAACGTGGCACATATTTATGAATTTGGAACTTATAACGGGCGATATTTTATGGCGATGGAATATCTGCCCGGAGAAACGCTCCGGGAACTGCTGAGTCAGGGCAAACTCGATGAGCCTTCGATTGTCAAAATCGCTATTCAGATTGTTAAATCGCTCGCCGCCGCGCACACTTCGGGAATCATTCACCGCGACATCAAACCGGAAAACGTGATGATTTCCAAAGACCGCCACGTTAAAGTTCTGGATTTCGGACTCGCCAAATTTGTCGAACCGACCATCACGAAAAATGATGAATCTGCGAAAATTTATACTTCCGGGCGCACGTCGCTCGACACTATGCCCGGAATGATTATCGGTACGACCGCCTATATGTCGCCGGAGCAAATTCGCGGCAAGGCGGTGGATTCGCGCACGGATTTGTGGAGTTTCGGCGTAGTGTTGTTTGAAATGTTGACAGGGACTCGTCCGTTTTCGGGCGACGCGGCGAGCGATGTGCAGGCGGCAATTTTACTCAAAGACTTGGCGACGAGCGACTGCCCGAAAAGTTTTCGCCAAATTGTCGTCAAACTGCTTCAAAAAAATCCCGCCGACCGTTACCAATCCGCCGAAGATTTATTAACGGATTTGTATTGTCTCCAAGATGCAGCGGACGCGAAAAACCGCTCGTTTCGCATCACTGACATAATTAAAAAACACAAATTTGCTGTTGCCGTCGTTTGGCTGATTTCGCTGCTCGGTTTATCAGCGGCGGGCTTTCAGCTTTTCAATGATTATCCGACAAATCCGGTCGAATTTGCGCCGATCAAATCAATTGCCGTTTTGCCGTTCGTCAATGAAAACGGCGACGATGATAAAGATTATCTGTCCGACGGCTTAACCGAATCGCTCATCAGCCAACTTTCCCGGCTGTCGAAATTATCGGTTGTCGCCCGAAGTTCCGTAGTCCGTTATAAAGGTCAGACGGTTAACCCGAAAACCATCGGCAGGGAATTGTCCGTCCAAGCCGTCCTGCTCGGTCGCATCGTCGAACAAAACGACGACACAATTCTCAGCTTGGATTTGGTGGACGCGCGAACGGGCAATCAAATTTGGGGCAAACAATACAGCCGCCGAAATACCGATTTGGCGGCATTGCAACACGAAATGGCGAGGGATGTTTCGGCTTATCTACATTCAGGGCTGACGGGCGCGGAGGAACAAATACTGGGAAAAAATTACACGGAAAACACTGAAGCCTATCGCCTTTATCTGAAAGGACGTTTTCATTGGAATAAACGGACGGCAAAGGATTTGCAAAAATCAATCGAGTATTACGAGCAAGCCGTCACGCTCGACCCGCACTTCGCGCTTGCCTTCGCCGGACTTGCCGACACCCATCTTTTAATGTCGGGTTACGCCGCTGTTTCACCGCACGAATCTTTTCCGAAAGCAAAAACGGCGGCGAAAAAAGCGTTGGAGATTGACGATACGCTCGCCGAAGCCCACAACGCACTTGCCTACGTGCTTTTCAATTACGATTGGAATTTCGCCGAAGCCGAAAAGGAAATTAAACTGGCAATCGAACTGAATCCGAATTACGCGACCGCGCATCAATGGTACGGCAACGCGATTTTGCTGGGAAGCGGACGCTTTGACGAGGCGGTTGCCGAATCGAAATTGGCGCAGCAACTCGACCCGCTTTCCTTAATCATCAACGCCGATTTAGGCACGACTCTGTTATTCGCCCGCCGCACCGACGAAGCCGTCGAGCAGCTTCAAAAGACGATTGAAATGGACGATAATTTTTATTACGCGCACGTTTATTTATGTCGGGCGTATTTAATGCAAAACGATTTTTCGGCGGCAATCGCCGAATGTCAAAAAGCCCAATCGCTCAGCGATGACCCGCGACCTTTGATATATCTCGCCCGCATCTATGCCAAACTCGGCAAAAAGGAAAAGGCTTTTAAGTTACTCGATCAGTTGAAAAATACTGCCAAACAAAAATATATTTCGAGTTATTTTTTCGCTCTTGTTTATGCCGGACTCGAAGAAAATGACAAGGCGTTTGAACATCTGGAAAAAGCGTTTCAAGACCGCGAGGGACGAATGACGCTTTTAAAAGTTGACCCGCTGATGGATGAACTTCACACCGACCCGCGGTTTGAAGATATATCGAAGCGCATCAGGCTTTCAATTAATTTACGATAACCGATTTAAAATAAAAAACGCTTTGCGTCAATGCAAAGCGTTTTTTTTCAAGCAGATTTTATTTTTCAGGACTTGGCGAAGGTTTCGGTGCCGGCTCTTCGCTGCGTCTTTTCAGTTTTGGCGCGTCCGAACTCGACTCGGTGGTTGAATCGCTCGAATCGGTTGCATCCGGTTCCGGCTGGCGACGTTTGAGAGTCGGTTTGCCCGGATCGTTTTCGTCAATGTCGCTGATAACACCGGCTTTGACGTTCGAGATGCGGAAAAGATGCGCTTTGACACGCTGAAATTCCGACGTGCTGATAATGTATTCTTCCTTTTCGGGAAAACGCGCGACGAGCGACAAGCTCGCGTCACGCCGCTCTAAAGACTGTGGATGCGACGAGAAAAGTTTTGACAAAGTGCCGGGTTTTTTCTTGTTTTTTGAATTCAGCTTTTCAAACATTGTCGCCATTCCGGTCGGGTCATAACCGGAAGCGTAAAGATATTGAACGCCGAGCCGGTCGGCTTCTTCTTCCGCGCCGCGCGAGAATTTAAAAAATGCCATCGCCTGCGTTAATCCGCCCGCATTTTGTAGAACGGTGCTGGCAATGCCGCCGCCGAAAATGATTCCGGCGAGCATTCCGTAATTAATCGCCGACATTTTGCCCTGATTTTCCATTGCGTGCCGCGCCGCGACGTGCGCGATTTCGTGCGCCATCACGCCGGCTAATTCCGATTCGCTGTCGGCGGCGAGAATCAAACCTTTGTTGACGTAGAAAAATCCGCCCGGCAAGGCAAACGCATTCACTTCGTCGCTGTCAATGACTTTGATCGTGAAGGGAACTTTTGAGTCCGAATTAAGCACGATGTTCTGACCGACGCGGTTGATGTATTCGGTGACAATCGGGTCGTCAATCAACTTGGCTTGCTGTTCGACTTCCGCCGCCGCCTGTCTGCCGATAGCGATTTCCTTTTCTTTCGAGCCGCCGAGCCAGCCGAAAAATTTATCCGAGCCGTTATTGACGTTGCGCTTGCCGATCATCGTCGGGTCTTCTTTCGCGCCGAGCGGAGTTTTGGCGTTGGTCGCCGCCGGTGTCGGAGTCGTCTGAGCGGTCGTCACCTCTTTCTTTTTGTCTTTTTTGTTTTTCTTTTCTTTATCGCTCTGTTTTTTATCGGCGGTGGTTTGCGCCGCAACGCTTGCCGGATAAAAAGAGATCGCGCCGAACCAAATCGCACTCATCACAAAATACGCCCCGAATTTACGAATCGAATTATTTCGCATTTGAAAGTCTCCTAAAAAATCCTTTGTAACTTAATGTGAACAGATTTTACCTTTTCTCTAATTGTAAAAGCAACGATTTTTTTGATGCGTGCCGATAAGGTTTAGTTGCGGGGTTTTCACATTGAAAAACAAAAGTTTCGCTGAGAGTAAAATTTTTGTTAAAACTGTTTTTTTTAATCGAAAAAATTGGTAAAGTAATAACTAGCCGAAATTTCATTCGGTGAAAATCATCTCCGACAAATTACCGCCAGAGTTTTATTGACCGACAAATACACCAATCCGATGAAGCGCATTCAAGAAAAAGTCAAAGACCTGATCGAGGTTCGTTCCTATAAAAGTCTGCTCGATTTTATTTCCGATCCGGCGCAGACCGTTTCGATTTATCATTTTACCGAAATAACTTCAGAATTGATGGCGAAATGTCTGGATAAAGTCGCGGCAATTCAAACCGGCGGCGGCGCGGCGGCGGCTCTGGCAGGTTATCGCGGCGTGGGGAAAAGTCATTTTTTGGCGACGCTCGGCGCGATAGTTTCGCATCCCGAACTGCGTTTGAGAGTGACCGACGCGCACGTCGCGGCGAGCATTCAGCTTTTAAAACGCGCCCGCCATCCGGTCGCCTACGTCCGGCGCGGAACGCACGAAACTTTATTTGAAGAACTAAAACAGGGAATTGCCAAAACTTTTGAAATAGATGCGGCGAGTTTGAGCAATTCACTCGGTAATCTGCTGGAATTTGCAGCGCGAAAAGCGGGCGAACTGCCTTTCGTCTTAATCATTGACACGGCTTTCGAAAGAACGGCGCGGGTTGCGCGTGACGACGGCATACTGCTCGGAGAGATTGCCGAAACCGCGAAAAATCTCAATATCTTTGTGGCGGTTGCGCTCGACGACGACATTGCCGGGGCGGACGGAATCAACGCCGCGATTGCCCGCAATTTTACGATTGATTACCTCGATACCGAACACCTCTACCGCATCGTTGATACGAACATCTTCCCAAAACACCGGCAGATGTCGCCGCTGCTGCACGAAATTTATCTGAATTTCAAAGAAGTAATGCCGTATTTTCGCTGGAGCGAGCAGCGATTTACGTCGCTTTATCCGCTGCATCCGGTGATTTTGGAAACCGCGCCGTTCGTGCGTCTCTACGCGCCGGAATTTGCTCTGCTCAGTTTTACATCCGAAGCCGGCGATAAAATTCAAGGTCGTCCGGCGAATTCTTTAATTGCGCTCGACGAAGTTTTCGACACGGTGGAAGCGTCGCTTCGCAAAGTCGAAGATTTGCGGGAAGCCGTGACGACTTACGACAAAATCAACCAGCAGGTCGTCACGCAAATTCCCGTGATGCAGCGGCTGCAGGCGAAATTGATTTTAAAAGGCTTGTTTCTTTTATCTCTGGAAGGCAACGGCACGTCCGCCGGTGAAATCGGCGCGGCGATGTTGATTTACGACGAAAACGATCCGCCGAAAGCCGTCAAAACGGTGGAAGATTTACTGGAAACTTTTGCCGCGGCTTTTCCGAATGAAATTCAGCGCATCACGGCGGAAGGCAGGGAAAATCAATACAGCTTAAAGGTCGGCAGCAAGGAAAATCTCAACAACGCGATTGCCGAAGCCGTCAAATTGGTTGCGCCCGACGCGGCGACGGAAATTCTGCGGCGGGCGGCGGGCGAGCGATTTGCCGATTGGACAATCGCTGAAAATCAAACGCTCGACAGCACCGATTGTCAGACGTTCTGGCGCGGCGGAATGCGGCGCGGACGCATTATCTGGAATCTCGAAAACAACTCCGGCACGTCGCCGATTGAATCCGCCGACGCGAAACTCTACGATTGGGAAGTCATCGTCAGCCACTTCTCCGAAAACGATCAGCGAGAAACGGAAATTCCGCGAGTTTTCTGGCGACCCGCGCTGCTTCGACCCGACGAAACGGACACGATTTTGCGTTACCACGTTTTGCTGACCGACAACGGTTTGCGCGAGGAATACGGCGAACAGTTGCGCGCCGCCGGACACGCCAATTTAATGGCGGTCGAAAAAATTTGGAACCGGGTTTTTCTCGAAGAAGCGACGCTGGAAATCGAAGATTTCGACTACAATTTTTCCGATGAAGCGCGGGCGGCGCAAACTTTGGCGGAAGTTTTTTCAAATATGCTCGAACCGCTTTTCGAGTCGCGGTATCCCGAACATCCGCGTTTCGCCGAACCGCTCGGAATGTGGGAAGTCTCGCAACTCGGCAACGATTTTTTCAGCGGAGCGCGGCAGGATTTACCCGAATCGCAGCATTTGGCGGAAATCTTCGCCCTGCCGCTCGGTCTGGTGGCGCGGCGCGGCAGTTTATACGTTATCGAATCGGAAGAAAATCTCATCAATTTGCCGTTCGCGCGAAACATTTTATCGCTGGTCAAAGAAAATCCCGAAAAGGAAATTTCGCTCGAAACAATCTACCGGCAGCTTAAACAACCGCCGTTCGGTCTGGTGCGTGAAGCGCAGCATTTGATTTTGACGGCACTAGTCGCGCAGCGGCGCATCGAATTCGTGACGACCAAAGGCGACCGCATCAACCGCCGTTCGCTGGACTTAAAAATTATCTGGGACGACATTCAGGGCGTTGCCAAACCTTCAAGCGTTTTATACGCCGACCGGCGGCTGATCGAATGGGTGAAAGTTCTCACCGGCGCGAGCGCAGTGCAGTCAATAGATACGCCGAACGAACGTCAAACGGTCAAAACCGCGCTGGAGAAATGGCTGACCGATTGGCAGTCGGCACGAGTTTTAGAACGCTTTCACGATTTGCCCGATGAAAACTTGAATACGAAAATCTGGCGATTGGCGACGCACGCCGAAAAAACCTTCGGCATGGTTGCCGCGACCGTCAGAGCGATTTTGGATGAAACGCTTTCGCTCGAAGAAGGACTACACCGGATTGCCGACGCTTTCTCCGATTCGGAGAAGGAGTTTTACACGCGCCGCACGGATTTAACCGTTATCGAAGATTTCATCGGCGGCGCGGCGATGCGCGAAAAAGTCTGGAATTACCTGGCGATTTGCGAAACTACGCCCGACGAAAAGATCGAACACTACCGCGAGAAACTCATTTCGCTCGTCGAAGACGGTTTCGCCAATCCGAGCGAAAAACTCAACGCGGAACTGGAAAATTTATGGCGGAAATATCACCGACAGTTCAGCGAACATTTTGCGGTCAAGCACGATTCGGTAATGAAATCGCATTATTTGCAGGATAAATTTAAGGAAATACTCGAAAGCGACGAATGGTGGGAATTCGCCAATCTTTCGCGTTTGACGATTTTTCAGAAAGTTTATTGGAAGGAAGCGCAGCGCATTCAGCGGCAGTTGAAAGATTTAAATTGCCGCTTTGATGTGACGGAAATGTTGAAAACGCAGCCGTTCTGTGCGTGTTCATTTAATCTGGCGCAAATTTGGGAATGGGAAAATCTACCGTTTGCGCTCGAAGAAATCATCACGCGCGGTCGCCGCAGTTACCGGAAAATTCTGCAAATGTTAAATCAGACGATTGTTTCGGCGGTCGAACATTTCACCGACCAAAACAGCGAAGAGGAATTTTTGGACGCTTCGGTGCGTTTAATCGAGATTTTCACGCAAGGCGCAGAGATTCCGCTTTTGACCAATCACGAGTTGGTGATTCTGCAAAAGATTTTTGAGTCGCTGCCGACTTCGCCGCTCATCTCGGTCAGTCCGCCGACCGAAGATAGTTTTCTGAGCGGCGAGGAACTGCGTTATCAGGTCAACGATTGGCTGGACAATCTGCCGAGCGAACCCGTTTTACTGAAGTTTTAAACTTTTTACTGCCGAAGAAACGGAAAGCAGCCACGAAATACCACGAAACGATACGAATCTAAAACAATTTTTTTCGTGTTATCTCGTGTTATTTCGTAGCTGAAAGTTTTTGCGTTGTTTATGGTAGATTTATTTGAAGGCTGGACATAATTCAACTGACTGGAGAGAGAAGCGTCTCGCTTGCCCCGTTTGAGGTTCGGCGAGAACGAAACGCCGCACGGTTGCTAAAAGTTTCGGGTAATCGAGAGGCGTGTCCGTCTCCGGCTGCGCTCGAACGGACGGCAAGCGAGACGCTTCTCTCTCCAGTCAAACGCCCGTTTTCGTTGGT
>JAJAZE010000637.1 GCA_026785925.1 Pyrinomonadaceae bacterium | reverse complement strand
CGTTGTTTGCAGACTGCCCTGAACACCTGAAAGTGCCTGAATTCGGCGCGCGTCGGTTTGAAATCGTCCGGCTTCAAGCGCGGCTCTGGCGTTAGCTTTTTCCGAGTTATAGATGCCCTGAACCTGCGTGTTTTCGGCTTGTCGGTTAATCGCCGCGCCTGCGACGAGTCCGTAAGTTTCGAGTGCCGTGCCGACCGCCGAAAGCATCCAACCCATCGAAACCTGGTTGACCGATTCATAAACCTGACCGCGCAGAAGTTTGTAAGCCAGCGTGGGTGTCAAAATGTAGGAAAGTGCGGCGATGAAAAATAAAAACGTGACGATTGCCGCGCTGCTGCCCGGGTCAAAATTGCCGGAGGAGATGATTTTCGCTGTCGCCGGGTCAAGCGTATAAAGAGGCTCGTTGTTGTAAATCGAAAGTGCGATAATTCCGATGCTGTAAGCGATATACATCGCTACTTCTTTGACAATCGGATACGACAAACAAAACGTCGCCACGCCCCAGCAAAACGGATAAAAAGTTTGCGCGGCAAATTTATCGTCAAAGCCTAAAGCCGCCATAATCGGCGATGCCAGCTTCAAACCGATTAAAATAAACAAACCCGCGAGGGCGAGCAGAATGCCGCCGAATTTGATGATGTTCTGACTGATGACAACCAGCGAAAACATTCTGGGCATATTCCAGTTCAGAAAATTCAAATCCGCCGTGATGTCGGACACCTTCGATTCTTTGTTGTTGATCACACCCAAAATTCCCGGCTCGCCGTTCGGCAGACGCTCGGCGATAATGGCGTTCGGGTCTTCGACGCTGAAATTAGCTTTCACATATTGCCGCATCTTCTCGTCAAAATCTTTGACGAGCCAGTAATTTGCGCTCTTTAAAGGCTTGGCGATTTGTTTGCCGACGAGCGTGAAAACGTCCAGCAGATAAGGTGCGCTGCCGATGACGAGCATAAAGCAAAGCGTGCGAATGCCCCATCTAAAAAGCAGTTCGACCGAGTAGCCGCGCTCGTCCGAAAATTTTCGCAAAAAGGAAATGATGAGAACGAAGCTGGCGATAATCCAGGCGAAAAACGTCAAATAGGGCAGCATCGGTTTGACGACCGTGTTGAGAATCGAAGAGAAAAGCCAGTCTTTCGCCGTCTTCATCATATTGTCAATTTGCTTGTCGAACGACGGCGCGGCGGGACGCGGTACGGGCGTGGGAACGGGCGTAGCGTTCGGCGCGGGCGTTCCCGTCGGGTCGCTCGTAATCTTATCGTCTTCCAGCGCGGGCATAAACGGGCTGTCGTTATTGATTTGATTGATAAAGTCGTCCGTGTAGATCGGCTTGCCGTTTATCTCGCCGACGGGCGTTTGTCGTTGCGCGAATGATTGGACTGAAAAGCCCGAAACGAACAGCAGCAGGCATCCCAGAACGGCGACAAACTTCGACAGGTTTTTGATTTTTGATTTTTCGTTTTTCAATGACATTTTGATTGCTCCGTTTTTTAGTTTTCGCCGCACTTACCAAGGAAATTGATTATCGAGCGGGTCGTTTTTCCAGACTTCATATTTTTCAAGCTCGGAATAAAATTCCTGACTGCCCGTTGTGATAGTCGTCATCATCTCTTCGGTCTGGCGGATTTGTTTGCCGAATTCTTCCATCTGCTCGATTTTCAAGCCGTATTGTTTGCACTTTTCTTCGATTTGTTTTTTTAATTCGTCAAGACGCAATTCGAGCGTGGCGATGCGCGAACCGATTGCGCGAAGCTGCGCGAGCATTCCTTCGATTTTGTCCTGCTGGCTGCTGGCTATATTTCTGAGTTCGGTCACGCGGTCTTGCAGTTCCGCCTGCTCTTTGTAAGCAAGCGCGAGTTCCGCCAGAATCATCTCGCGGTCGTAAAGCATTCGCTCGAACGATGTATCTAGCCGCGCTAAACGCTCCAAATTTTTGAGACTCGCGTCCGAGCGCCTGCCGATGGAATGTTTCAGGTATTCGTCCAAATCACGCT
>JAJAZE010000636.1 GCA_026785925.1 Pyrinomonadaceae bacterium | reverse complement strand
TCAAGATAATTTTGTAATTTTTTTGCTTGATTCTGATGCTCCGCTTGAAGAAACGGAAACGCCGAAAACATTCCTGCAAAAACAAAATCCACTCTGGCGTTTACACGAAGCCGAAGAAAATCAATGTCACTTGATGATTCAGCTTATGGAATCGTGGTTTTTCGCAGATAAAGAAAAGTTGGTCGAATTTTACGGTCAAGGTTTCAATCTTAATGCTTTAGCGAGGACCATTAATGTCGAGAACATTCCGAAAGCCGATGTCGAAAACGGTCTATCTAATGCGACACGAAACACTCAAAAAGGCGAATACCACAAAACCAGACACGGCGCGAAAATTCTAGAATTAATTGATCCGCAGAAAGTCCGCAATTCCGCACCGCATTGTGAGAAACTTTTCGCTGCGGTTATTGAACAAATCAGTTGAAGAAGATATACCGAATCAGCCGACCAATTCTTTCGGAATTTTACGCAGAAGCGGCACGTTTTTTATTCACGGGCTTTATCGAATCACGAGTTTTTACGGCGAAAGTTGGACGTGGGCGATAATCGTTTTGCGGAATTGATTTTAGTTATGTTTCCAATCATTTACACGCAAATCAATTTTCAAACTTGCTCAAAAGACAGACCGATTGCCGCGAGTTTAACCGTTTGCGAATCGAAAGACGAAGAAGTTAGAAAAAACTGCACTTGCCGCAAAGACCAAATTACTTTCACGAATGCGATTGTCCAAAGTTTGACAACCGCCACCTTGCAGAATTTTGAATATCGCAAACCGCTGACAGTTTGGGGCGAACTGTGGATAATCCTGGGAAAGATATTCGCACCATTGCAGGCGGCGTTGTTGGCGTTGGCGATTCGGCGGAAGTTTATGCGGTGATTTCAGTTAGCAGTCAACAGTCAGCAGTTATCGATTAAAACAAGTGATGTGTTAAAATGGCAAATAGTTTGAGGTAAAAAAATATGATGACCGAAGAATTGGAAACTATTGAACAAGTTGAGGAAATTGAAGAAATGCCGTCATTAAATCACAGCATCATTTGTGCCGACATCGCCGAGCAAATTTATGCAAACAAACTTGTTAAGGCTTTGCCGGAATTGACGTTGGACATTGGAAGCGGAATTACGCCCGATATTTCCGTTTATGAACGAGATAAAATTAAAGCCGATTTTTGGAAAGATATTACTCGATATTCCGAAATGCCCGTCTTGGCAATTGAAGTCATTTCCCAAAGTCAAAACATTCAAGACCTTTTGGAAAAAGCCGAATTGTTAGTTAAAAATGGCGTAAAATCAGTTTGGACAGTTGAACCTTACACGCGGACTGTCTTTGTGATGGATAGCAAAAACAAACAAATTTTCAATAATCAAGAAGTAGAAAGTGAAGGTATCAAAGTAGATTTTCGACAAATCTTTGCGGCAAATTAACTTTACAGAATGTTGAATGCCGCAAACCGCTGACAGTTTGCGGCGAACTTTGGATAATGTTGGAAAAGATATTCGCACCGCTGCAAGCGGCGTTGTCAGAGGTGACGATTCGGAGCGGACGAAGCGGATTAGAAAGCCGAAAACACTGATTGTCTGATTGAGTTTGGTCGAATAAAATACGGCGAGAAGCCAGATCAAATAAAAAAGGCTTGAGAATTTGAATTCTCAAGCCTTTGCTGTTTTTTAGATTAAGTCAGCCGATTAGCGACGACGGACTTTGTAGTATTTTCTTTTCTTTTTGTTGAGTTTGTAGGTGTAAAGTGCCGAACTGCCTGCGCCGACACCGGCTCCGATTAACGCGCCCTTGCCGCCGCCTAACAGACCGCCGATCAGTGCGCCGCCGCCGGTTCCGATGGCGAGGTTGGTGCGGTTACGGTGACGACGATAAAAGCTCGGTTTCGCCACTCGGCGATAGCGGACGCGACCGTCTCTGCCGACGTATCTTTGAACATACCGCTTTTGCGCCGCCGCCGTTTCCGGCATTGCCAGCGGCAACGTCACCGCCGGGATAATCATTAACATCAATGTCGCAATATATTTCTTCATAATTCTGCTGCTCCTTAAAATTTTGATTTTTTGCAAAACTTAAAGTTCTGCGCGGGAGATTATTTCAAAGATTACGTTGGCAATTACGATGCCACAAGGATTTGGGCGGCGAATCGGGTGGATTTGTATCTGTTTGATGCGCCGTGTGTTTCATATAGTGCAATAATCAGTTGGCACTTGTCGGAAATCGGTTAAAAAACTAATTTTGAAAAGTTCCGTCGCCGCCGATCAAAAAAGGAGAAAACAAATTATGAAAGAAGATACGACGATGGTATTTCAGGGATTTTTGAATTTGCCGAATCTGGACAAATTGAAATTGGTCGAAGCCATCAACGAATATTTCGATTCAAATGAACGCGAGCCGATTAGAAAAGAACACGAAGCGCGGTTCGCGGCGATTGATTTGACCGTGAAAGTTTGTAAATGCTGCGGCAAGTAGCTGGCAAGTTTTTTAATTTAACAGTTCGGCGAAATCCGTTTGGCTGATTTACAATCTTTTTTAGCGTTGACATTCTCTAATTTTATGACGAAAAAGAAATATCCAAAGAAATCCGCGCAGGAAACTCCGAAACAATCTTCGTGGTTTAAGCCGTCGCTCGATTGGCTTTTAATTTTTATTCCGATAGCCATTGCTTTGCGGTTCATTCCCGCGTTTGAAAACCCGACGGCATTATTTATCGTGGCGTGTCTGGCGATCATTCCGCTTGCCGGTTGGATGGGAAAGGCGACCGAGCATCTGGCGGAACATCTCGGACAGGGAATCGGCGGGCTTTTGAACGCGACGTTCGGCAACGCGGCGGAGTTGATTATCGCGCTTTTTGCCCTCTCGAAAGGTTTGCAGGGCGTGGTTAAGGCTTCGATTACCGGCTCGATTATCGGCAATTTACTGCTCGTTCTCGGACTTTCGCTGATTTTTGGCGGCGCGAAATATAAAACGCAGAAGTTCGACCGGACGGCAGCCAGCACGTCGGCGACCGCTTTGACGCTGGCGGCAATCGGGCTTTTAATTCCGACGGTTTTTCATCTCGCCGCCGCGCAGGTTCCGGTGGCGAGCGGCGGTTGGACACCGCTCAAAGAGCAACATCTTTCGCTGGCGATTGCGATTGTTTTGATTATTACTTACGCCTTTACGCTGATTTTCTCGCTGGTCACGCACAAGGATTTATTTATCGGCGAATCAATGCAGGGCTGCGCTCAGGAAGTCGGACACGAAGAGGAAGAATCGGGCGATCACTGGTCAAAAACCAAAGCAATTACGGTTTTGCTGACTGCGACGGCGTTCGTCGCGCTGATTTCCGAGTTTCTCGTCGGCGCAGTCGAGGCGGCGCGCGGCGCATTGGGATTTACGGAAGTTTTCGTCGGCGTGATCGTCGTGGCGATTATCGGCAACGCGGCGGAACATTCGTCGGCGGTTTTGATGGCGATGCGAAACAAGATGGATTTGAGTTTGGGCATCGCGCTCGGTTCGAGTC
>JAJAZE010000635.1 GCA_026785925.1 Pyrinomonadaceae bacterium | reverse complement strand
CGGGCAAAAGCGATTTCGTGAGAAACAGCGTCGTTAATAACAATATCGTCTGGAGCATATTGCGAAACCCGCCGGGTGCGCCCGCGCAAATTCGCCGCGTCGTTTTCGGTTTGCCGACCGACACGATTATAGACGGCGATTTCGACGGCGATTTAAAGCAGGACATCGCCGTTTATCGTGAAGGCACGGCGGCAAATCCGCAAAGTTATTTTTACATTCTGCCCTCGACCAGTCCGAATACGTTCATCAGTCAGGCGTGGGGAACGACCGGCGACAAACCCGTCACGGGCGATTTCGACGGCGACGGCAAAACCGATTTCTGCATCGTGCGCCGCGCTAATAATCAAATCGGCTGGATTATTCTGCCGAGCGGCGGCGGCGCGGTTCGGTATATCACGTTCGGTTTGGCAAGCGACCGCGAAAACCCGTCGGCGGCGGATTTCAACGGCGACGGGCGCGACGATTTAATCGTCACGCGCACCGACCCGAACGGCAATCTGACGCATTACATCGGTGACGCGAGCAGCGGCGCGTCCGTTTTGAGCGTGCAATGGGGAAACAACGGCTTTGCACCGACGACCGTTTTCTTCAACGATTACACAGGCGACAACCGCGCCGACATCGCCGTCAATTACGGCGCGTGCAATGCAAACCCGACGTGCGACACCGCCGGAACCTGGTGGATTCTGCCAACCGGAAGCGCGAATCACACGGTGACGAAATTCGGTGTCCCGTTCAACGCGCAGACCAACACGGGCGACCGGGCGACTTTCGGCGATTGGGACGGCGACGGCAAAACCGACATTTCGGTTTTTCGCCCGTCAAACACCACGCTCTACGCGCTGACCAGTTCGAACGGGCAAATTCTGGCGCAGTTCTGGGACGGAATTTCAGCTTCGGCGGCAAGGGAAAGCACGTTGGATGATTTAACGAGCAGATAAGGACAATGCAAATTACCGAACAAATCGTATCGAGTTATTTTGAGTAACAAAACGGCAAGCACCGGGATTTAGATAATGGCTTTCGCGCTTTTATCCAAATCCCGGTTTCGTCAGGTTACAGGGCTTTCTCATAAAAATTGAAAACAAGGTTGCAAAGAGTTATTTTTATAGTTTTGCGAAACAGAAAAGTAACTTAATATGCAACCTTGTCAAGAGAATAGTAGAAGTTTTTTCGAGAAACTGCAAAAGACAGAAGGCTTGGATTTACGCGATAATCGCGGGAAACGGCACGATTTAGCCGTTGTTTTAGTTGGTGTAGTGCTGGCTGTTTTGAGCAACCGCGACGGCTGTTTGTCGAGTATTCATCGGCATTTGGTTAATTATTATGAGCCATTGGTCGGAGTTTTGGGAGTTGAAAAACTGCGCCCTGTTTCGCGTCCGCAATTGCCACGAATTTTAGAAAACATCGCGGTTGCGGTGCTTGATGATTTGATATTTTCGCATTTTGGCGTGAAATTAAACGCGCAAAGAGCGCCAATGGTTAGCCATTGACGGCAAAGAGTTGCGCGGAAGTATCCAAGCGGGGGAAAAACGGGGTGAAGTGGTGGTGCAAGCAGTCAATCACGAAAACGGACGGACAGTTGCCCAAAATTATTATTGCGGACGGAAAGAATCTGAAGTTCCGACGGTGCGGAAACTGTTGGACACAGGCAATTTATCAAGCCAGAAGATAAGTTTGGACGCTCTCCATTGCAAGCCGCAAACATTGGAAATAATCACCGAATCGAAAGGCAAGTACCTGGTCGGATTAAAGGAAAATCAAAAACGATTGCTGAAACAAGTCATTAAAACCGGCGAAAACCAACCGGCTCTGTGGGAAATCAAGGCAAATAACAAGGAACACGGGAGAATCGAAACGCGGAGTTATAAGTTTTACGATCTATTGGAAACGAAAAAAGACGAACGGTGGAAAAACTGCGAAATACGAACGGGAATCAAAGTAAGGCGTCAACGAAACCAAGTAAAATCGGGTAAAAAAAGCGATGAAACAAGCTATTATGTGAGCAGCGAAGTTGGAAAATATGAGGAAATAGCCCAAGCCATCCGCCGCCATTGGCAGGTCGAAACGAATAATCACCGGCGGGATGTAACACTCAGCGAAGACCGAATGCGTTCAAAAAAAAGAACCTCAATCAAACAATGGCAGAAGTTAGAACAATGGCAACAATAATTTTAAGCGAAACAACCTGTCAGAACAAAAAAGCTCAGTTAGAGAATTTCAGCGATAACTTTGAGAGTTTGATTGTAACATTAAAAATACTTAACTTTTTATGAGAAAGCCCTGTAGTACATTTAGTAAACTTGGACTATATTCATATACCATTTGCTTTGTTACTTGATACCAAATTTGTAAGACGAGTTTCTGCTCTTCCAAAATTTCACGAGTAAAAATTGAATCGAACTCTTTCTTAGTCCAACCATTGTTTAACAGAAAATTTGGACTCAAAACTAGAATGCATTTCTTACATTCTTTGAGTCCTTTTTCAATGCTTTCTCGAAGATTATCTCCTACTTTCATTGAAAATTCGTCATACCATACAGGACATAACATTTTCTCAAGATTAATTGCTATTTTGCGAGCCACAACATCTTT
>JAJAZE010000634.1 GCA_026785925.1 Pyrinomonadaceae bacterium | reverse complement strand
GCCAACCAAAACTGCGCCCGAAGGAATGCCGTCTTTATTCGGCGATGTCAAACCGACGCTGCCCGAATCGAGCGAAACGGTCGAAGAAATTCGCCTCGATATTGGAAACTGTACACGCTGTCCGCTGCACGAAGGGCGCACAAAAATCGTCCACAGCACCGGAAGTCTAAACGCCGATTTGATGTTTGTCGGCGAGGCTCCGGGCGCGGACGAAGACGCGCAGGGCATCCCGTTCGTCGGACGTTCGGGACAGCTTTTAAATAAAATTATCGAATCAATCGGGCTGAAGCGCGAAGATGTTTTCGTCGGCAACATCAACCGCTGCCGCCCGCCGGGAAATCGGACACCGACTTTGCCCGAAGCACGAACCTGCAAGCCGTTTCTGATGCGGGAAATTGCCGTCGTGCGTCCGAAAGTTATCGTCGTTTTAGGCAATACGGCGTGCCAAAATCTGCTTGAAACGAAAGTCGGCATCTCAAAAATACGCGGCGAGTTTCAGGATTATTTCGGCGTGTCGGTGATGCCGACGTTTCATCCGGCGTATTTATTGCGCGACCCAAGCAAAAAGCGCGAGGTTTGGGAAGATATGAAAAAGGTGCGCGATTTTTTGAATCAAAGTTAAGTAGATGCGAAGCGAAAGAATTTTTAGCCACAGATTTACACAGATAAACACGGATAAGAGAAGATAAAATCTGATTTTGCTTTCTCTTGGATTTATCTGAGTTAATCTGTGTAAATCTGTGGCTAATATATTCTTTGAAAATAATTTTTATGTTGATGAGGTAAATAAATGAAAAAAATTTTGACGGCGTTATTTGTGTTCTCTCTTTTATCCGCCAATGTTTTCGCCGTTGATATGAGCGCGGAAATAAGCGCGGCGACCGCTAAGGTTTTGCCGCAGGTCATCGAATGGCGCAGGCATCTGCATCAATACCCGGAACTCGGCAATCGTGAATTTAAGACTTCGGCTTATATTGAAACGCATCTGCGCGAACTCGGCTTGGAAGTTCGCACGAAAGTAGCGCATACGGGCGTGGTCGGGATTTTGAAGGGCGATTTGCCGGGCGCGACCATTGGACTTCGCGCCGATATGGACGCGCTGCCCGTCACCGAAAGAGTCGTTCTGCCGTTCGCTTCCAAAGAAAAAGCTGAATATAACGGCTCGCAAGTCGGCGTAATGCACGCCTGCGGACACGATTCGCACGTGGCGATGCTGCTCGGAACGGCGGAAGTTTTGTCGAAAATGAAAAAGAATCTGCGCGGCACGGTCGTGTTTATTTTTCAGCCCGCCGAAGAAGGTGCGCCCGTCGGTGAAGAAGGCGGCGCGGCTTTGATGGTGAAAGAAGGCGTGATGGATAATCCGAAAATTGATGCGATTTTCGGGATTCACATCAACGCGCAGACGGAAATCGGGAAGATAAAATATAAATCAGGCTCGTTTATGGCGGCGGCTGATTGGTTCACGATTAAAGTCAAAGGCAAGCAGACGCACGGTTCGCAGCCGTGGCTCGGCGT
>JAJAZE010000633.1 GCA_026785925.1 Pyrinomonadaceae bacterium | reverse complement strand
TCTGCTTTCCCCAAACAAAAACAAAAAAAAAAGGCGGACTCTGATTTTTTTTTGAGACGATTTTTATCGAATTAATCGAAGAAGCGTTTATTTATTGGTAAAGTTATAGACGATAAAACCGGTCGCTTTAACCGCCTGTCCACCGACCATTGCCGGTTTGAATTTTGACCGGCGGGCGGCATCTTCGCCGGCTGCCCGAAGTATTTGCGGACCGGTCGTTGCCCTGACCGAAGACACATCTCCCGTTTCATCGAGCGTGAGCTGCACCATTACTTGACCGTTAATACTCATCTGCCGCGCCGTTGCCGGATAAACGGGTGTCACCATTTTAACGGCGAGTCCGACCAGCGAACCGAGTTCGATGCTCTTCGGTGCAATGGATTGCTCCGGCACTTTGGGCAATTCAGCCGCCGGTTTACTCTCCGCTTCCTTCGATTGTGCTAAAAGTTTTGCCTGCTCAAGTTTTGCCTGCTCGATCTTCGCTTGTTCATCTTGAAGTCGTTTTAAATTATTTTTCGCCGATTCATTGCCCGCGTCGAGTTCGACCGCTTTTTGGTAGTCGCGCATCGCTTGCGAAACATTGCCGCGTTTTTCGTGTAAATCACCGCGATTAAAATAAGCGGCGGCGGCTTTCGGGTCGAGTTCGATGGTTTTATCGTAGTCGAGCGCGGCTAAGTCGAAACTTTTTTTATTCCAGTAGGCGCGACCGCGATTGAGATAAATTGCCGCATCTTTTGGATTTAGCTCAATTGCCCTGGTGTAATCGCTGACGGCAAGATCAAAATCGCCCTTGCCGACATTTTCATCGGCACGCTGGCGGTAAAACGCCGAATCGGGGATCGGTGTTGAGATTGGTTTCGGCAGCAAAGCGGCTTTGTCTTTCAAGCTTTTCTCCCGCACCGCTTCGACGAGTTCTTTGCTGGCTCCGGTTCCGGCAAGCTCGGTTTCAATCTCCGGCGTGAGCGCAAATGTCACTCCACGCACTTTCACCGCGTCGGACAAAAGTTTGTTTCTTTCGTGGAGCGTCGCTTTCTTTGAACGCAAACCGATTAAGACATCGGCTAAACTAAGCTGCTGGGCTTGTTGCGCCTGTCCGATTTGGCAGAAAACGGCAAACGAAAGCATCAGCGATATTATTGAAAAAAGCGAAAAAAAACGCGAGCAGGTTAATTTAGCCGGGGAAATAGATTCTAATTTCATAATAGTAGTTTCTCGGTGCTGTTTGGATTAGCTTTGTCTCTATTCTTCAGTCGGGCGTTTAATTGCCGCCGATCAAATCGTCAACCGTGACGGCTTTCTTGCGATTCACCGCTACTTTCGGCGGGGCGACGGGTTTTTCAATTCTTGTCACCGCCGGTAGAGTAGGCTTATTTTTAATCGCCGGTTGAGTCGCCGGTTTGTCAATGGAAAGCGGCGCGGCGGCAGTAGTGGTCGGCAGTGCGCTGACGGTGGAGATTTGTTCAATGGCTGGCTGCGGAGAAGCCTCGACGGTTTTTTCAATCGCGGTTTTATCTACCAGCGAGGGTTCCGCCTGATTCGGCTGTTTCGATGCCGCCGCATTCGACGACTGCAAAGCCCATATTCCCGCCGCGCCGCCGACCAGAAGGAAAATGACGATGACGGCGGGCAACACCCACGCCGACTTTCGGGATTGTTGCGGCTCGGCAAATAAAATTTCCGAATTATCAAAAGCGGCGGTCGGTTGACTGGGTTTTGAAACCGCGTCAGCTTGGACGGATTGTTGAATCGGCGCAGTTGAAAATTTTTTCTCGTCAGCATTTTGAGTAGCTTTTTCTAAAAGTTGTTTTTCGGCTTCGGCGGCGCGGTGTTCGGCTTTCAATCTTTCGGCTTCGGCGACTTTAAGCTGTTGCCCGATCAATTCCGACTGCTGTTTTCTTTCTTCTTCGAGCCGCCGGCGTTCCTGTTCGACCAGTTGGCGTTCCTGTTCCAGACGTTTTTCTTCGGCTAAAAGAGCTTCGCGGGCGACGGCTTGTTCCAGTTTTTTCGTTTCGTTGACTTCGCGGTCTTTGGCGGACGCGGCGGCGGTTTGCAGTGCCTGCCGCATTTCCATCGCCGAAACAAAACGGTTTTCCGGCTCGATTTCCATCGCTTTCAGAACTACGTCCGAGATTTCCAGCGGAATTGTCGGATTAAGCCGGCTCGGAGTTTGTAACGGATCGGGTTTTTCCGCCCAGATTTCCAGCGTTCGCTCCAGCGCGTTGACCGGCGTGTGCGCCGTCAGCAGATGATAGAGCGTCGCGCCGAGCGCGTAAATATCACCTCGCGCGTCGAGCGGCTGTTCGAGAATCTTTTCCAGTTTTCCGCCGAAGCTCTTTCTGACCGCTTCTAAAGCGGCGCGGTCGGCGATTCGCAGGTTTTGTTCGAGCGGCAAATACGGCAGGGCGGCGGCGACGGAATTTTGGTTGGTCGCAATCGTATTTATTTTTGCGTCGGTGTTTTCCGTAATATCGAAACCGAGCAGTTTAATTCTGCCCCGCGCCGTCATTTTGACATTTTGCGGTTTGATGTCGCCGTGAAAAATCGGCGGCTTGAGCGTGTGCAGATAATCGAGCGCGTCGAGCAGTTGGTCAGCCCAGCTTGCCGCTTCGGAAAACGACAGCGAACTTTTGGTTTTGGCAATCAACTGGCTCGCATCGTCGCCGTCAATCAATTCCATCACCAAATATTGACGGTCAAATTCCGAAAAATAACCGCGAATCTGCGGCAGCGATTCGTGTTTTACTTCCGCCAGAAACTTTGCTTTATTGGCAAAAGCGCGTTTGATAACTTCGCGCTCGTTGATGGTCGGAACTTTTTCCGAATCAATCAAAATTTCTTTTAACGAAACGGTGGTTTGGCGAACGCTGTCGTAAGTTTCATAGACCGAGCCGGTTTCGCCGCTTCCGAGTTGGTCAATAATGCGGTAACGACCTTTTAATACTTTATCTTTTGCTAGCATATTTTTTGTGTTCAGGCAGGAAGGAAAAAAGAACCTGACACAGTATAGCTAATCCGGGTAAAAAATGAAAGAGCTTTGTTGTAAAAAATTAAACAAAATTTTGCAGCCTAATTGGTCAAGCCGAAAAGTATTCAAAACGAAAACGGCTCACCAATGAAAGAATGCTTTGGCAGGCAAATCTTCACTCGTGAGCCGTCGGAAAACGTCAGACCGGCAGTTTTAGAAGTCAAAATAAACAGTTTGACCGGATGAACTTTCGCCGTCTTCCGGCTTTTTGTCTTCTTTCAGAAAACCCTGCGCGACGAAAAGTTTGACGATTGTCCGGGCATCGTTGCGCTGAAATTTGTTGGAAAACAAATTCATTCGATTAAGATCGGCTTTGCCGAGCATTTGAATTTGGCTGATGTAGCGAAACAGCAGCAATCCGTCGAACGAATAGCCGTTGACTTTCATCAAAAGCTCGCCTTTTTTGAAGTTGCGGTTGCGTTTATTATATTTGCTCAAAATCGCCGAAGCCTGCACAAAATCGTTGATTTGGTCAACAATCGGATCGAAAATGCGAAACGCTTCGTCCGGGTTGATAATCGCGTAACCTTTGACGATTTCCATTAAATCGCCGAGTTCGTCTTCGTCTTCGGGAAATTCATTTGCCAACACTTTCGCGTCTTTCATCAGGCCGACGGCGGTTTCGCGGTCTTTATCGGTCGCTTTTTTGTGGAAATCGAGTGCCAGCGCGACTAATTTTTGAATCTGCGTTTTCTTTTTGCTCAAGTTGCCGATGAGCTTTTTCGCTTCGTCGAGCTTGCCGTCTTTCGCCGTGCGTCCGATCCGCGCTGACTCGAATTGTTCGAGCGCGTTGACGCGCGTTTTTTCGTCGGGAATTTGTTCGATCAGTTTTTTTGCCCGCGCTTCGTCCTCGATCTGACCGATTTTAAAAGTCAGATTGCGATACGCATTGGTTCGCTCCATTTCGTTGAGCTTCGGCAGTTGGGCGATGATTTCTTCGGGCGTGGTGTTCGGATTCCACATTTTCTGCTGCTGTTCCATCCGCTTTATTTCGGGCGGCAGATTTTTCATCGCTTCGGTCTGTTTTTGCTTTAACATTCCGACTCGTTCCGGCGCGAGCTTCTCTAAACTCGGCATCGCCTGCGACATTCCCATCGTCATATCCAGTGAATTAGTCGGCTGCATAAACGTGTCAATGAGTTTGTCGGCGATGGATTTTAACTGTCCGTCGGTAAATTTGAATTGTTTCGTTTTAGTCGGTTTCGGCTGATTCGGATTAGTGGCGAATTGCAGAAAACGAATCGCCGCGCTGAGGTCTTCGCGTTTTTTGGTCAAATCGGTGTCAACGATTTTTTTAATCACATCATCAGCCAGCGAAGCGGCTTTTTTCTCGTCTTTTTGATTGATTTTTTGGAGCAGCGGCAGCACGTTCCAAGAAATACCTTTCGCCAGACTTTCCTTAATCAGCTTGATGGCTTTGTCGGGATTTTGTTCGGCGGCGAGAACGGCGAATTGCTGTTCGAGCGCGATTTCCTGCTGCACCCGAAACTGTTCGGGATTCCAATCGAGATAGCCGCCGTCCTGCTTACTGTTTGGCAGAGTCGCTTTCGCCAACGCTTCGGTAATTTTGGCAGTCCGCGTCTGCACCAGCAATTCCAGGGCTAAATCGGCATCGTGTTTGGCAATCATCGGCAGAATTTGGCTGCGCGTATTATCAAATTCATACAATTGGGCAAACGGATCGTCGGTTTCCTTTTTCTCTTTTTCGGCTTCCGTATTGGCGATACTAAGTTCGTTGCCCGAACTGCGAAAAAGGTCTCTGGCGCGTTTTTCGTCAAATTTCCAATACAAATCGCCGGCAATCGCGTAGATAATCGCGCGATTCTGCGGCAGCTTGAGCGTTCCCGCATCGCCGACTGCCTGATCGAGCATTTCCAGAACGTCCTTTTTTAACTTTTCCTGTTTTTTTTCCTTCTCCGACACCGATTCGGTCGGCGCAGTTTGAGCAAACGAATTGGCGAAAAACGCCAGACTTAAAAAACTCAGACAAACAAAGCGTCGAAAATACATATTGAAACTCCTTGAGACGTGATTTATTTTGGTGTGATTATCATAGCTCAAAAATGTATTTTGCGGAAGGTTTTTAATTCTCGGTAGTGTCCTGATCTTGTAGTGCTATACTCTCTCAAAGTTTCAAAAACGACCCTTTTTGAGACTGATCTGCGGTATCTTGTCCGTGTTTGAGTTGTATGCCGCAGTTTAGCGGTATAATAACTTGTTCGGAGTTTCTCGGTTAATCGAAGCTGACAAAAGTTCAAATTAGTCAAAAATTTTGAGCCGTTTCCCCGAACTTTGTCGCATTACCAAATGAAGACAATTTCAGGAAACTGAAATCAAAAACAATCTAAACAAAACAGGAGAAGAAAAATGAACAAACAAATCAACAAATGCTGGCAATCGTTGCTGCTGGTCACAATCGCAACCGTTATTATGTTCGGAGCGTCATCTAATAGACATTATTGGAAATAAAACAATTCTTCAAGATTAGTAATATCAATAGTTTGCATTGGTTGTCGAAATGTTACTCGCAAGTTGTGCAAACCACAGGCAATCTCCATCACAACATCCGAAATCTTCTCTTTGGTTAGT
>JAJAZE010000632.1 GCA_026785925.1 Pyrinomonadaceae bacterium | reverse complement strand
GCATTGCGCCGCGCACTTTTTTTGCCGTTCTCGTCCAGAGTAAATTCCCAACTCAAACCGGCATCAACTTCCGATTTGCCGCCCGCGTTGCCGCCCATATAAACCGAAAAATTATCGAGCGGCTGTTTCGTCTCCGCGCCCAGACGATTTTCGTCAACCGTCGGCGTTCCCAATTTAATGAAACCGGCGATGCCCGTCCAAACATCGAACGACGAAACGGCTTTGCGATAATACGCGCCCGCGAAACACGGCAGCGTTTTGGCGGGCGGAACTTCCGCCATCGAAGTTGATTTCGCGCCGATAACGAGCGTGTCGCCGAGTTTGACGTTTGCCACTATCCATCTTCGCGCCGCGCCGTTCGCGCTCAAAACGAAACCGTCTTTGCCAACGGCAATCGCGCCCGGATCGGGTTTATTTTGGAGAAAAACCGCTCCGGCACGGTCACGGATTTCGACGACTTTATTTTCGACGACGTGAACATCAATCCCGGCATTGCTCGTCGGTTTTTTCGCGTAAAAAGCGGCGGTATAAAGCCACAATTCATCGCTGCCGCGAAAGCCGTCCGTGCCTTTGATTTCGTAAAAAAGTCCATTCGGCGCGGTGACAACTTTACTTTGCGCCAAAGCGGAAACTGCGCCGCACAATAGCAGCAAAACAGAAAAAATTTTGAGTTTCATATTTTTAATCTAAATTTCAAACAGGATGAACAAGATGGACAGGATGAACAGATTTGATTTTTATTAAAAGCCGCCTCAGAAATCGCTTTCTTTGTTTAGAGTCCAAACTTCAGTTTGTCTTCTCCGCCAGCGAAGCGCGGCGGAAACACGCTCAAGCGTGGACTCTGAACGAAGATGGCAATTTTTGAAATAGCTTCTAAACAAATTTTATTCAGCCATCCTGTTGATCCTGTCCATCCTGTTAAAATCTACCGCAAAAATAAAATCGCCGCGAAGATCAGCCCGGCGAAGCAGATCAAAATCATCGTCAAAATCGTTGATTTCGTAAATTCTTCGACTCTTACGCCGACGTAATTTGCAACCCAGACGTTGTGCGTGTTGGTTGGATCGCAGACGTTTTGCAGTTGGACAATCGCCATCGCCGCCGCCAGAACCGCCATTGCCGGGAGGATTCCCGCGCCCGCGATGATGGCGAAAAATCCCGCGCCGAGTCCGAATAAGTTAAACGGTCCGCGATACAGCGCGAGCGGCGACAGCAAGCCGAAAAATAAAACGTAGCTCCACGCGCTGCCGACCGGCAGCATTTTGATAAACGGTTCGATTGCCGCTTTGACCGCCGGAAGCTGAAGCGCGTTGATCAGCATCCCGATTCCCATCATCAGAATCGCGGCGGGCGCACCGTCTTCGAGTCCGCGAATCATCGAAGAAACCAGCGTTTGAATCGCGCGTTTCGGCTGCGTCACCAACACGCCGAAAATCGAACCGGCGAGAAACGAAGGGATTTCCTTCCAGCCGTATTGATTAAAACCGAAATACAAAACGAGCGGAATAATCGGTGTCAGGAACGAGATGAGCGGCGCGTTTTTCGTATCAATCTTCCCGACGATTTCGTCTTTTGTCGCCGCCGTCATCAAACTCAATTCGGGCGAACGCTTCGCCGAAATCACCGTATAAACGACCGTGCCGACGGTCATCACGGCAAGCAGAATCAATTGAAACCGCACCACTTCCGGCGGCAGTTGCGCGTCCGGCGCGACTTGCAGAATCTCGCGGTAAAAGCGAATCAACGAGATGTTAAAAATAAATCCGGTGGCAAACGCAAGGAGAAAAAACGTCCCTGCCAACTTTCGCGGCACACCCAAACTCATCATAATCGGCAAAACGAGTGAGCCGACCATAATTATCGCGCCGAGTCCGGTCAGCGATGTAAAAAGCACCGCCGTCACGAACATCAGACCGAACGCGACGACCAAAGGCTTTTCGCCGCCGAACTCAGCGGCGCGTTTGATAATTCCTTCGGCAATTCCGGTCTGCATCATCACGCGACCGAGCATCGCACCCGCGAAAACCGCGACGTAAGCCGCCGAAAGTTTAACCGCGCCCGCCGAAATTATGTTGTTGAGAATGTCGGAAAAAGAAGTCCCGACGACGGCGGCAATCAAAACCGCCATCGTCGGCACGGCAAGCAGCGCGGGCATTTTCCGCGTGAACATCAGCGCGGCAAACACGATAAAAATCAGCAGAAGCGCGAAAAAAATCATAGCGGCGGATAGTGAGCGGTGAGCGGTGAGCGGTGAGCGGTAGAAAGCTGAAAAGTTTCAATTCTTACTACTCAATTCTTAATGCTCACTGCCCACCGCTCACTGCTCACTAATTTAAAACGTGTAACGCGCCACCAGTTGGATATTGCGCGGCGTGTTGCCCTGGGTGCGAACTTGTGCGAAACCGGTTTGCGTCGCGTTCGGCGCAACGTCAATGTTGTTGCCCGGAGTTCCGAAAACAACCCAGTTGAAGGCGTTCAAAAACTCGGCGCGAAGTTGGAGTTTTTGTTTGCCGTCCGCCCATTGAAAGTTTTTCAAAAGCGACAGATTTAAGGTTCGATAGTTGTCGCGGCGCACATCATTATGAGTTCGCGCTGCGTCACCGAAGACAAAATCCGGCGGATTAATAAACAAATCGGGGCTAAACCATTGTCCGCTGTTACGGACGTTATCGCGCGCTTGAGAAGTCGAGAAATTTTCCACGCCGGAGGCGCGAATCGGACGATAGCCGCCGCCCGGTGTGCCGATGCCGACCGAAAATGCCGAGGCGATAATTTGAATCGGTGTGCCTTTCTGCCAGGTGTAAGTCCCGGAGGTTTGCCAGCCGCCAAGCAGAAATTTGGCGATGCCGCTCGTATTTTTGCCGAAGCGTTTGTTTTTACCGTAGGGCAATTCATACGACCAGCTCGCCACGAAACGATGCGGCACGTCAAGCGTCGAATAGGAATACTCCGAATCGTAATCGTAGATGTTCTGAATATTCGTTGCGTCTAAAAACGCCGCGCCGTTGCCGACTCCGCCCGTGTCAAGCAGTTTTGACCAGGTGTAATTAACCGTCGCCGAAAGACCGTCGCTAAAACGCTTTTGCAGATTTATTTGCAGGGCGTGATAGTCGCTGTAACCGATGTGCGGACGGAACAGAGTCACCGTGTCATACTGCGGAAACGGTTTTAAAAGCTGCAATCGCGTGACGGTCGGATTGCTGATCAGCGTTCCGCTCGCCGGAATCACACCGTTCGGATTGGTGGTGCTTTGCACAAGCGGCAAAAACGGATTTGCCACCTGCTGCGCCGCGCCGGTTAAAAACGTCGCTACCGAAAGTCCGCGCAGGGCGGCTTCATCGGCGGCGCGTTGAAATACTTCCGGCTCGATTTGATTCAGATTCAAACCTTGAATCGGCAGATTACGCCCGCTTGCGCCGACGTAGGCAATATCCAAAACCAGATTTTTAGCCAATTGCCGTTGAAAAACCAGGTTCCAGTTGTGCGTAAAAGCGTTCGCACGTTTCGGCTCGACGGCGATAATACTGCGTCCGATCAGCGTGTTTGCGCCGAGCCTCGCGCCGGGTGCCGCCGGAATTCCGCCCGGAAACGGATCGTTGAAAAATACGGTCGGCGTTCCCGCGCCCGTCACTTGTCCGGTTTGCGAAGACTGAATCAGGCTGGTGTTAAAAACGCTGCCCTGCACTGCCGGAACTTCGAGCGAAACCGGCACGAAAAATATGCCGTAACCGGCGCGCACCGTCATTTTATCGCCGAGCCGATAGGCAAATCCGATGCGCGGCGCAAAACGGTCGAAATTGGTTTTAGTCTGCGCTCCGCCCGGAAAACCGAGTAAGCCGCTGACGTTATTAAAATTCGGACGAACCGCCGCGACGAACGGATCGGTCGGCGTGTTGACCGAGCCGCGCAAATTGGAAGCCGCTTGCGGGTCAAAATTGGTAATCAGTCCGTTGACTTCTTCCGTCCCGGTTTCAAAATCCCAGCGGACACCGAGATTTAGAGTTAAATTGCGCGTAACTTTCCAGTCGTCCTGAACAAAAGCCGCGCCGTAACGATGGAAAATCGTCAGCGGTGAAACTGTTTCCTGCGCTCCCGAAGTCGGAAGTCCGAAAAAGAACGAAGCCAGCGAAGAACCGGAATCGGTCACGAAATTTTGGGCGACGGCGGGCAGCGGACCGCGCGTAAAGTTGCGGTTAAAGGTAAAAAGTCCGGTTGGAGACCCACCGCTCGCGCCGAATTGAAACGGATAAAAACGGTAGAGACGAAATTCGCCGCCGGTTTTTATCGTGTGACTGCCGGTGACAATCGTCACCGCGTCGGCGAAAGTGTGCGTATCGCGCGGCTGCCGGTTGCCGGAACTGCCGATGGTTCCGCCCGTAATATCGCCCGCCAAAGTGCTGCCCGCCGCGCCGCCGCCGATGGTTAGAATCGGGAAAAGCTGGACGGAAGCACGGTCGCGCAGTGAAGCCGGCAATCCTAATTGCGTGATGTCGAAACCCTCGCTCTCCGGCTGCTGCCGCGCCCGCACATAAGTGTAGCCGTAGCGGAAATTATTTATCACCGTGTTGGTCAAGCTGAAAACGTCGTTAAAGGTAAAATTAGCGAAACGATCTTTGACCGTGCGAACATTCGCCGCCACGCTTCCGAAGTAGTTCGGTTCGCCTTGAAAACGGTCTTCAAAACTGAATCGTCCGAAGATCGAATGACGCTGTGAAAAAGTATGGTCAATACGTCCGGCGTAAATGTCGCGCTTGAATTGAGTCGTGTTGGAAAAGGTAAAGTTATTGACTAAACCGGCTTGATTCGGACTCGGCAGAAAACGCAGGACGTTAAAGGCAATCGGGTCGAGACAGGCAACCGTCGTTGACCGCGTGCCGGGCGGACAAGTCGGCAGAGTGCTTAAATTGTTGAGCGGAATCGCCGGTCTGCCCTGCACCGTCGTGGTCGTGGCGACACCGGTTGCCAGATTAACGACTGTTTGCGTGTAAGGCACGGTTGCTCCGAACGGACTGAAAACCTGTCCGGCAAAAACGGGCGCACCGATTGTGCCGGTCGGATTTCCGGCGGCAAAGGCGTAAGTGGTGCGCGTGGTCGCGGTTGTCACCGCTAAAGGCGAGCCGGTCAGCAGTTCGCCCAAATCTCCGCGCCGCTGTCGTTCGGTCGGCAAAGTCAGTTCGCGGGAAAACGGATTGTCTTCGCGGCGACCTTCGTAGTTGAAGAAGAAGAACGTCCGTTCGAGTTTGTTGATAAATTTCGTGCCTTCGCCAAAGCCGAGAGCATAAACCGGACCGCCAATTGCGCCGCCGAATTGGTTGCGGCGAAAATCAATTCGCGGCAGTATCGGCTGACCGTTCGCCGCTGAACCCCGACGATTTCGCTGCCAGCCGTTCGCGCTCAAATCACCGTCCTGATAGTATTCGTAAAGTGCGCCGTTGAAACGCTTCCCGCCGGATTTTGAGGTGATCGAAACCACGCCGCCGCCCGAACGCCCAAACTCTGCCGGATACGAACCGGCGATAACTTTTAGTTCACGCACCGAATCCTGCGGCGGCGAAACCGCCACGCCGTTGAAATCGCCGACCGTGTTGGTCACACCGTCGAGCAAAATGTCATTGGTCGAAGAACGTCCGCCGTTGACCGAAAAATTCGAGTCAAAAAAATTGCGGTTGCCCGGCGAACCGATTGGTCCCTGAGCATTGCCGTTTTCATTCAAACCTTCACCGCGCCCTTGGGCGAAACCGGCATCAATCGCGCCCGGAACGAGATTGATAAAAGCCAGCGCACTGCGTTCGCCGGACGGCAAATCCTCGACGAGTTTGTTTTCAATCACCGTTTCCAAACCGGAAGTTTCCGTTTGCAGCAAAGGCGTTTCATTGCTTTCGACCTCGACATTTGTCTCGGCGGTAATCGCCAAATCAACATCGAGTGTCGCGGTTTGTCCGGTTTCCAGTTTGATATTTTCGCGCGTCGCTTTCGCAAAGCCGCCTGATTCGACCGTTATGGTGTAAGTTGCGGGCGGCAGAAAAGTAATCCGGTAACGACCGTTTTCGTTAGTTTGCGCGGATTTTGCCAGTCCGGTTTCGATTGACGTGACGGTCACGGCGGCGTTCGGCACGACCGCGCCATTCGGGTCTTTGACTTCGCCGGTTAAAGTGGCGGTGATGGTTTGCGCGAAACCGCCGGTCGGCAGCCAGCCGAAAATCGCCGATAAAAGCAGCAGCGGTAATAAAATCTTTGGCAGACGTTTCATATTTTTCTCCAGATTCGTTTTTGTAACTTGAAAATTAGTGCCGTTGATAGCGATAAAAATCCGGCTCTTTGTGAACCAGCCGTTCGATTTAAATTAACTTTCGATTTTGATTAGTGGACTAGACCACTTGAATTAAACAAAAAACTCGCCTTCGTGTCAAATCGGAAACAGCGGCGCGGATGAAAAAGTCAAAGTTCAGGCAGGCAAGATTAACGAGGTGTTTCGCTCTTCGTTCAGAGTGCCCGCGTGCGGGGGTGGTGGGCGCCCGCGGAGCGCGGGGGGAACCCGCGGCAGCGGGGGCGGGGGACGCAGAGCGGAACGCGTCCAAACGTGCGGAGGGGGGTTTTTTGT
>JAJAZE010000631.1 GCA_026785925.1 Pyrinomonadaceae bacterium | reverse complement strand
GTTCCATTTAAAATGGTCGGTATTATTGTCTGCGAATTCAAGCCTACTGAAGATTGAATAATTTAAATTCCTACTCTTTTGTCAAGATAAATGTTTTATCAACTGTAATGCCTCAATAAAAAGTTATAGAAAACTGATTGATTAGACATTTCTAAAAAATGTGAGCTATCAAGAAGCGAAAAGTAAAGATTACGGAGTCAATAATTGCGATGGTTGTTTGGCGAAGCAACGTCTTATTGACCGTCAATGTGAAGAGATTCAGCTACTCAAACAAAAGCTCAACGTCAATCAAAGAAAGCTCAAAGACGGCTTTTTCGGTTCATCAACGCCGAGTTCGCAGATTCCTCTGAAACCTGATTCGGTGGCGGAAAATCAGGCGAAAACAGGCGGCGGACAACTTGGACATCAAGGAGTCGGGCGACAGATTTTCACCTGTTCACAAGCCGATGAAGTTAAAATATCCGCGCGTTTCACAAGAAAATTGTCCGAATTGCGAATGTCGCTTGAGTCGGCAAAGTTCAAACACGCGAGCCGTGTATGAATTGGAAGTCGAAAAACTGCGAAAAGTTTATTACTCCATTGAACGAAAAGTTTGTCCGAAGTGTCGGAAAATAGTTAGCGGAAAGGTCGGGAATGTGATGCCGAGAATGAGTTTGAGCAACCAATTGATCGTCGAAGTCGCCGCGCCGCATTATGTTTTAGGACGAACTTTAGGACAAATTTCCGAGCGTCTTGAGGTCAATTATGCCACGCTTTCAGATGCTTTGAAACGAATCGGGAAACTGTTTGAGCCGAGTCTTGAAAGGTTAAAAACCGATTATCGAAAAGCGGAAGTGCGACACGCGGATGAAACAAGTTGGCGGACAGACGGAAGCGGCGGATACAGTTGGTATTTCGGCAGCCAAGAGGTGAGTTTGCATTTGTTCAGAGGCACGAGAAGTGCGAGTGTGGTGCGGGAAATAATTGGCACCCAACAACTGAGCGGAGTGTTAGTGGTTGACCGATACGGCGGCTATAATCGGGTGCCGTGCCGAATTCAATACTGTTACGCGCATCTTTTGCGGGCGATCAAAGATTTGGAAACGGAATTTGAAGCAAATTTGGAAGTAAAAAACTACCCGCGAGCGATGAAAATCTGTCTGACGGATGCGATGCAATTAAGAAATCGAGGCTTGAAAGAAACGGCATATGTCAAACAAGCCGAAAAAATCAAAGAGCAAATATTGAACTTAAGCGACCGTCAGGCAAAACATCCGGCAATCAGAAAATGGCAGGATTTCTTTGTCGAAAAGGCGGAAAGATTGTATGGGTGGTGTCAAAGTGCGGAGATTCCGGCGGAAAATAATTATGCGGAAAGAGAAATCCGCAAAGTGGTGATCGCCAGAAAAATGAGTTTTGGTTGACAAAGCCAAGCCGGAGCAAAAACGCGAGAAATTTGGACCAGCATTTTGCAGACGCTCAAAAAAAGAGAAGAAAATCCGCGCGATAAACTCATCAAAGTCTTAAACAAATTAAGCCAAAATGAAAACTTGGACATCACCACCGAATTGTTTGGTAGTCCAAAGCCTTGACTTGCCTAAAAATCAAGCCTTAACTTTTTATTGAGGCATTACTATCAACTCTTTAATAACGAAGACGGACAGAGATTTTCGAGGACGCATTCGGCGCATTTGGTTTTTCGCGCCTGACAAATTTTGCGTCCGTGCGCGATGAGCCAGTGCGGAAACATTATCCAATCGCGGCGCGGCACGATTTCGCATAATCCGACTTCGATTTTTTCG
>JAJAZE010000630.1 GCA_026785925.1 Pyrinomonadaceae bacterium | reverse complement strand
TAAAAGATACCGGAACGGGAATGTCGCCCGAAATCGTCAACCGCATTTTCGACCCGTTTTTTACGACCAAAGAAATCGGCAAAGGCACGGGTTTAGGACTCTCGACCGCGCTTTCCATTGTCAAAAGCCACGGCGGATTCATCAATACTTACAGCGAACCGAATCGCGGAACCGGATTTTCCGTTTATCTGCCCGCAAACGAAAACGAAAACTCGCAAACCGAAACCGCCGCGCAAAGTTTGCCTTTCCCGACGGGCGGCGGCGAACTCATTTTAATCGTTGACGACGAGAAAAACATTCGCCAAGTGACGAGCGCGACGCTTGAAAAATACGGCTATCGAACTTTGACGGCGGCGGACGGCACGGAAGCGTTGGCGATTTACGCGCAAAACGCCGCCGAAATCGCCGTTGTCCTGACCGATATGGCGATGCCTTTTATGGACGGCGCGGCGACGATTCGCGCTTTGCGGCGGATGAATCCAACATTACCGATTATCGCCGCGAGCGGTTTGATGTCCGAACACACGGCGGAAATCAACGCCGACGCTTTTCTCACCAAACCCTACACGGCAGAAACTCTCTTGAACACACTCGCCAATCTTTTAAGCGAAAAATAATTTAATTCCGAAAATGGATACAAACCACGCTCGACCGTGAAAAGTTTCGCAGGAAAGCGCGGGATTTTTCGCGGTTAGATTTCATTGTCGAGACTAAAACGCTTTAATTAAGCCGTTTTCATTAAGGCACGTTCGTTGCACTCTTGCAGAAAACAAGGAGATAAAAATATGAAAAAACAAACTTTGATTTTTTGCGCCGCAATTTTATTGACGGTCGCATCCGGCAGCGTCATTTTCGGACAAGACAAAAAAATGGACAAAATGAATATGCCCGACAAAATGATGATGGCTGAAATGATGAAAAGTCCGCATCACAAAATGATGACGGCTTATAAACAAAACGTCGTTAATTTCGCCGCCGCTCTGCGCGATATGGCAGCCGCGCCGAAAATGTTTGACGCGGATTTTGCGCGAACCGCCGTTGCCGAAATCAAACGCGGCGCGGAAATGATGGACGGTATTCACCAAAAACATCAGGCGATGATGAGTGCGGAAATGCGCCAAAAGATGGCGATGATGATGGAAAAAATGGCTAAAGACCAAACGGCATTGAAGGAACACATCGCCGCGCTCGAAACACTTCTGCAAAGCGACGCGCCGAATCTGAAGGACGTTCAAATGCACGCCGCCGCAATCGTTTCGCAGTTTGAAAAGATGAAAATGTCCGACGGCAAAATGAAGATGTAAAAGGAGAAGCAAGTGAAAATCAATCCGACATCGCTGGGTTTAGCCGCCGCGCTTGCCGCCGCTATTTTGTGGAGCGTGTATAGCGTATGCGTCTTTTCTTTGCTGGTTGCCGCAATAAATCTCAGCGGCGATATGGCTTACACAAATTTCGGCGGCTTTGAATGGACGCAGTTTTTCAACCGATTTCTCGTCAACTTGGCTGCTTTGAGTTTTTGTGCGGGTTTGACGGGTTGGCTGGCTGCCGGATTTTACAATCGTCTAAACGAAAATTCCGACACAAAACTTCCGTAATCAACGAGGATTTATTGATGATAAAAAATTTAGATGAAAAAGCGGCGCGAAAAGTATTGAAAGAGCAAAGAATCGGACATCTCGGCTGCGTGCTGGAATCGGGCGAACCATACATCGTGCCGGTCAATTATTTGTTCAAAGACGACGGTATTTATGTTCATTCATTGCCCGGACAAAAGCTCGACGCGCTGCGGGTAAACGGCAAAATTTGCCTGCAAACCGAGAAAATCGAAAAATCCTGCCAATGGCAAAGCGCGATTGCGTTCGGTGAATTTCAGGAAGTTAAAAGAATGAACAAAAAAATCGAAATTCTCAAAGAATTTTCCGCGCGTTTCGAGCGTTTGACTCCGGTTGAAGCGATGATTGAAGAACAATGGAATCTTGGAGGACTTGTCGTTTTTCGCCTCAACATAAAACGAATTTCGGGAATGGCGGAAAGCTGAAATTGTGTTTGAGCCGATTGGAGATGACTTTTATGAAAATTTTAATTGCTTATGACGGGTCTGATTGCGCTGATGCCGCGATTGAGGATTTGAGCCGCGCCGGTTTGCCGAACGCTTGCGAAGCTCTGATTTTGAACGTGACGGAAACCTGGCTGCCGAAGGATTTGGAAAACGAATCGTTTGGCGACACGCTCGGTTTTGCCGGTTCGGAAACCTTCAAACAAATGCGGGCGGCGGCTCGGGAAAAAATTGCCGAAGGAGAAAAACTCGCCGCCAGCGCGAGCCTTCTTGTCCGGCAGAAATTTCCGGCGTGGCAGGTGCGGCATAAATCCACCGGCGGTTTCGCGGAATGGGGAATTGTCGAGGAAGCAAAAGAATATCAGCCCGATTTAGTCGTCGTCGGCTCGCACGGGCGCGGCGGCGTGAAGCGTTTCTTTTTGGGCAGCGTTTCGCTCAAGGTTTTGTCGGAAGCGGCGTGTTCGGTGCGCGTCGCCCGCGGGTCGAACGCCCGCGCCGCCGATGACGATTCGCCGCCGCGCGTCGTTGTCGCCATTGACGGCTCGCCCGATTCGTGGAATGCGGTCGAAACGGCTTTGCGGCGCGATTGGCTGCCGGAGACTTCCGTCAGGCTGATTTCGGCAGTCGAACCGCTTCCTTTTTCGGTATTGCTCGCCGAATTGCCGCGAGCCGAAGAAGTACGAGAAAAAGCCGCCACTCTATTAAAGGAAAAAGGGCTGCACGTTTCGACGGTCGTCGAGTTCGGACGGGCGAAAAGCGTCAT
>JAJAZE010000629.1 GCA_026785925.1 Pyrinomonadaceae bacterium | reverse complement strand
CTACATTGTCCCAAAGGCTTTACACCCTGCCGTTGCCAGCAACGCATACTTTGGTAGAATCGGATTGGTAGAACAATCGGTGATGTATCAATAAATTGACCATCACAGCTATTTACGCGACCTCGTGTCGCACACAATTCAATGGACGTGGAGGTGACAACAGCGACTTTCTTATCACGTTGTCCGTTACCCTTTGCTTGCGTGAATTCGGTTTCGCCCTACGTCAATTCGGTCGTTCGGCGTTTCTTGGCAAAATGTAACGGCAATTTATGACAAAGCATTTCAAACAACTGGCTCTTACGATTTTATGCGTTTTACTTGCCGCACAGTTTTGTTTCGCGCAAACCTCGATTGACGCAGAAGAATATGCTGTCTATAGCGACTTGCTAAAGAACATCTACAGTGATGATGCGCTATCACAATTTGCCATTGAAAAAAATGTTCGCGCACAGTTTGTTGAAAACAACGGCGAATATCTCATTAAAAAATTCTCGTCTGTTGACGTTGATTTGATTAGAAACTTTAACGAGCGAAATAAGTCGGGAGCCGAAATTCAAAACCAATTCAACTTGAAATCGAAAGTTAATCTTTTAACTGAGACTGAACTCAAAGAAATTTTTAAACCTGAGCGGAGCTATGGCGAAACAGCCGAAGAAGATTGGGAAAACTTTCGCAAAAAATATCAAACATTTTCTTTGCTAAGTTTGTCGAGAGTCGGCTTTAATAAAAGCCAAGACAAAGCGTTAGTTATGCTTGGCAGTCAGTATGGCTGGTTAGGCGGAGACGGATTTTATTATTTGTTGGTTAAGAAGCGCGACGGCTGGAGAATCAAGAAAAAAGTGCGGGCATGGATTTCCTAACCACGACACGCCCAACATATCAATGGACGTGGAGGTGACAACAGCGACTTTGTTGGCTTGCTTGTTCGTTTCCCAAAAGTTGCGTGGCGGCGGTTTCGCCCCACGTTATCTCAAAAGTAAAACCGCCATCTGCTGCGGTTTTACTTTTTTTCGATTTGTCGCTTGGCTTCAAACAAAATCACGCCGCAGGAAACTGCCAGATTCAGACTTTCCACTTTGTTTTCCATCGGAATCAGTAGACCTTCGTTGATTTCAGCTTTTTCATTCTCGCTTAAGCCGTGCGCTTCGGAACCGAAAATTAAAAGTCGCGGCTTATTCCAATCAATTTCCAGATAGCTTTTTTCCGCGTTAATATCGGCGCAAACCGAAATCAACGATTTCTCTTTCGCCCAACTTAAAACCTCAAAAAAATCGGCGTTCGTCCACAGCGCGAGCCGCAAAGACGCGCCCATCGCGCCGCGCAGAGCTTTCGGTGAGAAAACGTCCGCTGAATTTTTTGTAATAATCACGCCCGAAACATTGGCGGCTTCACAGGTTCGCAGAATCGCGCCGAGATTTGCCGGATTATTGATTTGATGAAGCAGCACCAACAGCGAAATTTTCGATATTTTCGACAATTTCGCTTCGATAGTATTTTGATCGGCAACAGGTTTTTCGCCGATGACGATGATGCCCTGAGAATTTTTCGTGGCGGTGAGCGAATCGAAAACTTTGCCGGAAACTTCGGCGAGATTGGATGTTTTGACAGTCAGCAAAAACTTTTTCCCGCGCTCGGTTCGGGCGTAATCTTCGGTGAAAAAAACGTCGGAGATCTTTAAAGCGGAGCGCAAAGATTCTTCCGCCAGCCGCGAGCCTTCAATAAAAATCAAATTATCAACCGAACCGTCGCGCACTTTTCGCGCAAATTTAATTTTTTCATTATCGCGGCTGGAAATTTTGAGCATCAAAAAGAAAAAAATACTCGCGGCGGGATTTGAACCTGCGACTTCTTCCTTCGGAGGGAAGCACTCTATCCAACTGAGCTACGCGAGCATAACTTGAAAAGTATAGCAGAAAAATTATTTTGGCTGAATCGTGACGCTTTTTATCACGACATTTTCGAGCGGGCGTTCGCCCTGTTTCGGCGTGACACCGGAAATCGTGCGGACGTTGTTCATTCCTTCGATGACTTTGCCGAAAATCGTGTAGCGTTGGTCAAAACCGGCTTCGCGTTTGAGCATTATAAAAAACTGCGAATTTGCCGAATCGTTTTCCTGTCCGCGCGCCGCGCCGACGATTGCCGTGTCATACAACAAATCGGAAAACTCCGCCGGAACATTCGGTTTGTCGGATTTTCCCTGACCGTCGTTCGACGGGTCGGCATCTTTTGAATTCGGGTCGCCGCCCTGAATCACCGATTGATTGATGCGGTGAAAAGTCGTGCCGTTATAAACGCCTTCTTTGGCGAGTTCTTTAAATCTGGCGACCATTTTCGGCGCGATATTTGAATAAAGCTCCATCTTTATCGTGCCGAACGCGCCCGCGTTTTCCATCTCGATCACGGCGATTTCGGCATCGGCAACCGGCGCGACACCTTTTTTGATTTCGGCAACCGGCGCGGCAGATTTATTCGCCGCCGGTTTATCGCTGCAAGCCGAAAAAAGCGCGGCTGTAAAAATCACCAACAAGATACAGATTTTTTTGTGCATAAATAAGAAAATAGTTTGTCGTTCACCGACATTTTTGAATCGTCTTTCTTCGTTCAGAGTCCACGCCCCGCGCGTGTTCTTCCGCCAGCGCAGCGCGGCGGAGAAGACAAACTGAAGTTTGGACTCTGAACGAAGAGCGGCATCTGTTTATCAAAATCAAGGTCACAAAACGCTAGAAAAGTTTCTCGCTGTCTAGCAGAATCGTCACCGGACCATCATTAACAAGTTCGACATCCATCATCGCCTGAAATTTCCCCGTTTCGACTTTAGCGATCTGCTTTCGCGCCTCGACGACGAAAAACTTATAAAGCCGATTGGCTTGTTCGGGCGCGGCGGCTTTGCTGAACGATGGACGACGACCTTGACGCGCATCGCCGAAAAGCGTAAATTGCGAAACGACGAGCAGATCGCCTTTTATATCTAAAAGCGAAAAGTTCATTTTGTCGTTCGCGTCCTCAAAAACTCGCAGGTTGATCGTTTTTTCCAAAAGATACGCCGCGTCCGTTTCCGCATCACCGTCAGCCACGCCGAGCAAAACTAAAATCCCGCGCCCGATTTCACCGACAATTTCATCTTCTACCGAAACTTTAGCGCGGGAGACTCTTTGAATAACGGCTCTCATTTGGTCAAAAGAAATTTAACAGGTGGACAGAATTTACAGGACATTTTATTTTTTAATTCAATTCCGAATAAATATCGGAAATTGCAGAAAAAAAACTTTAATCCTGCTTATCCTGTCCATCGTGTCAAATTTTTACTCTTCAATCGTGACTTTGCTCATCACGATTTGCTCGTGCGGTTTATCGCGTTCGCTGGTCGCAACTTCGGCAATCGCGTCAATCACCGCCTGACCTTCGGTGACTTGCCCGAATTTGACATAAAGCGGCGGCAGCGGATAGTCAATGTGCATTACAAAAAACTGCGAACCGTTCGTATTTGGTCCCGAATTCGCCATCGCCACCGAACCTTTATTATACGGTCCCTGATAAAGCGTCGAACTGCGGTCAATTTCGTCGTCGAATTTTCCGCCCCAAGCCGATTCGCCGCCGTAACCTTCGCCGAGCGGATCGCCGCCCTGAATCATAAAATTTTTAATCACGCGGTGAAAAATCACGCCGTCGTAATAACCTTTTTCCGCCAGCAGCCGAAAATTTTCCGTCGCCCGCGGCGCGTCGTTTTCTAATAATTCAAATTTTATCGTTCCCTTGTTCGTCTCGATTACTGCAATTCTGTTTGCCATTAAAATCTCCTGTGTTTTTAATGATTTGTTTCTTTTAACAAATCTTTTTGTTCGGCTATTTTAACAATTTCCTGTTCAAGTAAGCCAATCGCGTCATCTTTTTTCGGCGGCGCGACTTTTATCGTTCCGCCTTTATTTATCTGCGCGACCGTTTCGGCGTTAATCACCGAATTCATCAAATCGTTATATTGGCGGACGAGCCGAAAGCGGCGTTCGATGTCGTATTGAATCCGCCCGCGCTGACTGTTTCCGTAGATAGCGAAAATAAACGAGACGACGACGGCGACAATTGGAATCAGCGCGAGAACGCCGCCCTGTGCGCGAATCGGCGCACGATTCCAAATCATCAAAAAGCGAATCCAACGCCATTTCAAACCGCTTTGCCATTTCATAACTGGCGAGATTTATTTGACTTTGACGACCGGTTGATCGGGATGCGCGGGATTGGGAATCAGCTTTCGGTTATTGCAGTCAACCAGCATATCTATTACTTCCAAAATGGTCTGCCCGATAATTACCTCGTCGCCTAAAACCATCGCGTTTTCCGACGTAATTCTGCCGATGATGTTGAAGGTAATCGGTTCGGTTAGCTGAACTGTATCTTTTCGACCGTCGGCATATTCGGCGACTCGTGTGCCGATGGATAAAACTCCAAGCTGTTCCATTACATTTCGCGGCACGACCGAAGAAACTGCGCCCGTATCAATCAACGCATCAGCTTCGTAAGTTCTGATTTCTGCTTCGCTGATTTTGCCGCGCCGCGCCAAACCTTCGTCAATCGCATTCGTTAGTTTAACTTTCACTCGAACTTCGCCCATCACTTTTCACGCTCCCAAAATAAATTTCTCTATCGCTGATGCTACACCGCTTTCGTCATTAGATAAAGTTTGATGATATTTCGGGTTCTCCAATAATTCCGGCGCGGCGTTACCCATTACAACGGGCGTTCCGGCGTATTCGAGCATTTCTAAATCGTTGAAATTATCACCCATCACCATCACGTTTTCGGCGGTCAGATTATTGAGCGCGGCGAGTGTTCCGACACCGATTCCTTTGGATGCGCCGGGCGGCAAAATGTCAATTAAAGTGAAGTCGAGGTGCGGATAAACGGTCGTTAAGATATTTACCGAATCTTTTAATTCAGCCTGTAACACTACTTCCAGATCAGTCATCGCCGCGCATCCGCCGGAAAATGAAATGTGAACGGTTTCGTGAATTTCGACAATATCCTGTAAATTTTCAACGTGATGAACGGCATTTTCCGCGTCCGCGCCGTGCAGACGCTTTGACCACGCGATATATTTTTGCAGCGGAACATTCGCGTCCGAAACCGTATCGTAAAGCAAAACGCCTTTGCCGTTTGGGTCGGCACTCAAAAGCGCGTCGCCGCCGTGAAATTTTCCGACGCGCAAAATCTCGCCGACGGTCGGCTTCGCCAAAATTGAGACGGCGACGGTTTCGAGCGATTCGGCATATTTCATAAGTGCGCCGTTATGACAAATCACCGGCGCGTTCAGCTTCAATTGATAAGCGACGGGCAGCGCGTCTCGAAAACGTCTGCCGGTTGCAATCGTCACTAAAACGCCTTTGGCTTCGGCTTTTTGAATGGCTTCGATATTTTTTTCGGGAATGTCGCCGCGCGAATTAAGCAGCGTTCCGTCGAGGTCTAAGGCGAGAAGTTTTATCATTTACGGCAATTCCGGTTTCCTTTGCAAAGTTTTTACAAGCATACGCAAAAGAATCGAAATTTGCCAAAACAGCAAAACTGAAATGAAAAATACGGCAATATAATCAAGACCGCCCGCCGCCCGGTAAACTTGGTCGAAGAAATCAACCTGAGGCGAAAACTCTTCGCCGCCCAACCGCGCACCGTTGTATCTGGCAGAAAGTCCATAAATAAAGACGACGGCGTAAAAAATCGTTAAAAATGATGACAACAAAAATCTTTTCGTCTTCAGCAGCGCGGCAAAAATAAAGAGAGTCAAAAAATGAAGTAGAGGAAAGCTGTAATTCATCCCGTCGTTTGAAAATCGAAGCGTTTTTTCGCCATTGGCTTGATTTTTTATTTCTTTCTGATTCTCGAAAACGGTATCGTTGTAAACCTTAATAACTTGAAAAGAGACAATTGACAAAGTAAACATAAAAGCCGCAAGAGCAATGGCTGAAAGAAATTTATGTTCTCGTTTTGAAATATATTTGTTTGCCTTCATATTTCGTTAGACACCAAACTATCAAAATAGTTCCGCCAAACTATTTCGTCTGATGCGCTTCCATATACGCCCGCAAAAGCTGGTTGATTTTCGTTTGGTAATTCTGACCCTGTGCTTTGAAAAATTCGATAACGTCGCGGTCCACCGCCATCGTTTCCTGTGAATTCATCCGAATGGATTTTGAACCTCTTCGGACAACAGGATTTTTGAACATTTCGGGCGTTATTTTGGGAATATCGGAAAAATCAATTTCTTCGTCTTTCATATTTTTCAATCTTTCCCAATCAGTTCCTAATGGATTTGAAGTAGATTTCTTGTTCATATTTTTCAGCTTTTCTGACGGAAATAATTCTGAATACCTCATCAATCTCCGTGTGTGCGACAGTCACTACGTCGCCTCTCAAAAGTCCAAGTGCCATATAGCGAGTTTCACCGTAATCAAATCTGCTATCAACGTCAATCGCCACATCGTAATCAAAAATCTGCCAAACATCAGCAAAATCGATGCCGTGCCGGTGCAAATTTATCAAACGCTTATCTTCATCCCATTCAAATTTCATTTTAGCGGCAATGGAAATTCGCGTCAATTATTTGTTTCGCTGTTCTTCGAGCCAGCGTTGATAAAGGGCTTTTCCTCGTTCAAAGTCGGCGGCGGAAGCGTAAAAATTATGCGAGCCGTCGTTTTTTTCGACGTTGAGAACGTAAAAAATGTAATCGGTTTTCGCCGGATTGAGCGCGGCTTCGAGTGCGCTTGCCGAAACCGAAGAAATCGCGCCGGGCGGAATGCCGCCGAAACGTCTGGTGTTATACGGGGAATCCGTTTCCAAATCGCTTTTGTTGATCGTGCCGTCCCAGCGGTTCTGCATTTTCGCTACATAAACCGCCGTTTGGTCAATGCCGAGCGGGATGTTTTTCGACAGGCGATTGTAAATCACCGAGGCGACGACGGCGCGTTCGGCATCGAATTTTGATTCGGTTTCAATCAGCGAAGCAATCGTCACAATCTCGCGCGGCGTTCTGCCGAGTGCGCGGGCGCGTTCGTTCCATTCAGGCTGCCAGGTTTTTTTGAACTGCTCGACCATTCGTTTGATGGCTTCCGCCGGTTTGGTGTTTAAGGGAAAATCGTAAGTGCTGGGAAACATATAACCTTCGAGATTTTTCGCCGCCGGATCGAAATCCTTGATCGAATTCGTCTCATCCATCAAAGCCAAAATCGTTTTTTCGTCGGTCGGCGGAAATTTTTCGGCGAGTCGTTTGGCAATATCAAAGCGCGTGAAACCTTCGGGAATCGTCAATTTAATCGTGCGTTCCTCGCCTTTTTCCAATTCTTTGAGAATTTGCAAAGGCGTAATGGGGGATGGAAATTGAAACTCGCCGGCTTGAATTTTGCTCGCGTCGCCGAACGAACGCAAATAGATTTGCAGCGGCAGTTCGCTTTTCAAAATGCCTTCGGCGGCGAGTTTATTGACAATCTCGTTGGTCGTCGTGCCTTTCGGAATTTGAATAAACTGGTTGGCTTTCGAGTGCTGCGCGGGCGTGTTGAGCGATTTATAAATCCAAAACGAAACGCCGCCGACGGCAACCGCTAACAATAAAAATATGACGAAAAGAATTTTAACAAATTTCATTTGGGTTAAATTTTAACAGAAAAAACAGTTGCCGATAAATGGCGGGTCAAACTGTAACTTGCAAAGCAGAAACCACGAAACAACGCGCAACAACACGAGAAGTTAAATCAAATTCTTTTCGTGTTGTTGCGCGTTGTTTCGCGGTTTAACTTCCTGATGAAAATTATCGGCGATTGGCGTTTATTTCACTGACAAGTATTTTTCAATCGCCTGCATCACCGCTTCGCCGTCGGGTTTGTCTTTTGATGAAAATCGCGCCACGACTTCGCCTTTGCGATTGACGAGAAATTTGTTGAAATTCCACGAAATATCACCGGCAAATTTCGGGTTCGACTCCTTTGCCGTCAGGAAATTATACAGCGGATGCTGGTCGTCGCCTTTAACCGAAATTTTGGCGAACATCGGAAAAGTGACTTTGTATTTCGACTCGCAAAACTCTTTGATTTCCGTTTCCGTGCCTGATTCCTGGTTGCCGAAATTGTTGGCGGGAAAGCCGAGAACTTCAAAACCCTGCGCCTGATATTTGGTGTAAATCGCCTGCAAGCCTTCATACTGCGGCGTGTAGCCGCATTTGCTCGCCGTGTTGACGATTAGTAAAACGTCGCCTTTGTATTTTTTGAGCTTCACGTCTTTGCCGTCAATGTCTTTCATTTTAAAATCGAGAACCGATTTATTTTTGCTCGAAACAATCGGCGAAGTCGCCGCGACGAAAACGAAAACTAATAGAATTGATAAGATTTTTAACATAATTATTCTCCTAATGGAACGCCGTTATCCTAACGGGATTGGGGCGCGACGGCGCGAATAAAAGTCTCAAGTAAATTCAAACTTGAATTTAACCGAAATTTTTTAGATTGCTCGCGCAATCCGTGCCGTTAGGATGACGGCGTTCCGAAATTATTTTCCTAACTCGCGCGGCGTGCGCGGCGGGGGTAATTGCTCGCTTTTTTCTCCGGTTTCACTGAAAACTTCTTTGATCGCGCCGATGCTCGACAGCATAGACGAAGTTTCCATCGGCATAAAAATAACTTTCGCATTCGGCGTTTTGGTCATATCGCGCAAAGATTCGATGTAGCGTGAAGTTAATAAATACTGCGTCGTTTGCTCGCGGCTGCCGATTGATTCGGCGATTTGCGCGATTGCCTGCGCGTCCGCCATGGCTGCTTTCAAACGGGCTTGCGCCGCGCCGTCGGCTGAAAGAATCGCGGATTCGCGTTCGCCCTCGGAGCGCGTAATGGATGCCTGTTTTTCGCCTTCGGCGCGGGTGATGGCGGCTTGTTTGTCGCCTTCCGCTTGAAGAATTAGAGCGCGGCGGTTACGTTCGGCGGTCATTTGTTTTTCCATCGTGATCCGAACGTCTTCCGGCGGATTGATGTTTTTGACATCTACGCGGGTTACTTTCACGCCCCATTTGTCGGTCGCTTCGTCGAGAATCAGACGCAGTTTCGAGCTGATTTGGTCGCGGTTGGAAAGCGTGTGGTCTAAATCCATCTCGCCCATCACCGAGCGCATTCCGGTAATCGTCAACTGCACGATGCTGCCGACCAAATCGTTGATTTCATAAACCGATTTGATCGGGTCGGTAATCATCCAATAGACGACCGAATCAACATTGATGGTCACGTTGTCGCGGGTGATTACCGGCTGCGGCGGCAAATCAATAAACTGTTCGCGCAAATCAATCGAAGTCGTTCCCGGTCGCACATTCGTCCAATAGAAAGCTCGCGGGGCTTCAAAAAACGGCACGATGATATTTAACCCGCTGGCGGCGACGCGGTGAAAACGCCCTAAGCGTTCAATCAGCAGAACGCTCGACTGCGGCACGATTTTAATCGTCTTCCACGCCACGACCAATAAAGCGACGGCGAGAAACAACAGAAATATGAAACCCGCACCGAGAGCCTGTAACTGAAAAATCAGAATTTGTGCAAACATTTTATTTCCTCCAAGACTATTTGTTTAAATATAGCCGATTTCGGAAAAATGGTAAATGTTCAGCGGTAAATGGTAAATGAGGAATGGTTGGCGATAAATAAAAAACAAAATTTCTGCCGTCAACCATTTACCATTTACCATTTACCATTTACCATTTTTTCTATGACTGTAAAACTTTCCGACATTCAGGACGCGCAGCAAATCCTCGAAAATATCATTATTCCGACTCCGACGCTTGCCGACAGCAATCTTTCCGGCAAAATCGGCGCGAGTGCTTTTTTGAAGGCCGAATGTCTACAAAAAAGCGGCTCGTTCAAAGTGCGCGGCGCGTATAACAAAATTCACCGGCTCTCGGACGAAGAAAAAAAGCGCGGGGTCATCGCCGCTTCCGCCGGCAATCACGCGCAGGGCGTGGCACTCGCGGCGCGACTTCACGACATTCGCGCAACCATCGTTTTGCCTGAATTTGCACCGCTGACAAAAATCACCGCGACGAAAAGTTACGGCGCGACAGTCGTTTTACACGGCGCGACTTTTGACGAAGCGTTCGCTCATTCCAAGGAATTGCAGGCGGAACACGGCTACACTTACGTTCACGCCTTCGACGACGAACAGGTCATCGCCGGACAAGGAACAATCGGTTTGGAAGTTGCCCGCGATGTGCCGCAAACCAGCGTCATCGTCGTGCCAATCGGCGGCGGCGGGATTATTTCGGGCATTGCGATTGCCGCCAAAAGCATTTTGCCGAATGTCCGCATCGTCGGCGTTCAATCTGAATTGGTCGCGCCCGTCAACGCCTCTTTGAAAGCGGGCAAACCCGTCGCCGTCGAAGCCGGGCAAACCATCGCCGACGGCATCGCCGTCAAAAAACCGGGCGCACTGACTTTGCCGATTATTCGTGAATATGTTGATGAAATCGTCGAAGTTTCCGAAGAGGAAATCGCCTACGCCATTTTTTACGCCGTCCAGGACAACCGTCTGGTCGTCGAAGGCGCGGGCGCGGCAGGTTTGGCGGCACTGTTGGCGGGCAAAATCAAATTAAAAGCGGACGACACGGTTTGCACGATTTTGTGCGGCGGCAACATTGACCCGAACTTACTGGCGCGAGTTTTAGAGCAAGTAATGGTGCGGCGCGGTCGCTACATAATGCTCAAACTGTTAGTTATTGACCGACCCGGAATTCTCGCCCGGCTGCTCGATAACGTCGCCGAATCGGGCGGCAACGTCATCGAAGTTTTTCACCGCCGCGCGATGTGGCTCGCGCCTTTGGGCAGAGTCGGCATCGAAATGCTGCTCGAAGTCCGCGACGAACCGCACGGGCGCGAAGTCGTGCGCCATCTCAAAAAAGCCGGTTATCAAGTCGAACGCGAAGGCGTGGGCGATTGGGAAGAATAAATGGCAGTCAATAAAAAAAGATGTCCAGCAGAATAAATTACGCGGCGTTTGATTCGTCAGCCCGCAAATTGCTGCTGATAATTCGGTTGATAACGCTTTCTTCGTCTTCGACACCGTTCGCCCAATCGTGCGCCCGCAGTGCTTTAACGATGGCGTTATACTGCACCTTGGTAATTTGACACGGTTGTTCGCCCAAAACTTTAGCGATATATTTCAAAGAATTTTCCTCTCTTTCGATACCGATGTAAGCCTGCTTTTGATTATTCCTTGCCATATTTGGATTTCACCCGACGCGCCTCCGCGCTCAGTTTAATTCAAAGCAAAGTAGCATTTAAATAATGAATTTGTAAATGAATCGGGCGTAAAATTTAACAGCGAGCTTTGGTTCCGGCGAAGAAATGGACAAAAAAAAGAAAAATAACTTATCCGTATTGTGGAAAATTCTCAATGCCGTTCTCGCCGCGATGTTTGCGTATCTGATTGCCGATGCGTGGATTCAAATACTTTATTTCAAAAACGCGGAAAAGCATTATTACTATTTCGCCACGCTGTTTACTATCCCGCTTTTCACTTGCCTGATAGTCGTGTTCGGTTGGGATTTGGACAAGAAATAAATTACGAATTTCAAATTACGAATTACGAACTGATGTTACGCAAAACTGCGGCTGTGCCGCCTGATGTGCGGTGAGTCTCTGACTCACCGACGATTATTGTTGATAATTCAGCGGCTGCGCCGCCCGTTTGGAGGCGCAGCCTCCAAATATCTTGAGAACCGCCGACGGAAAGGCACAGCCTTTCCGCACATCAGCGGGCGTAGCCCAAAAAAAGCCGCTCTGCGTAACATCAGTTACGAATTAAAAACGGCTTTCTTCCCACTCGTAATTCGTAATTTGAAATTCGTAATTTATTTGCGAAGCAAATCTTCCGTGTAAAGCTCTCGATAAACCCGGTAATTGTTCATTACTTTGAAAACGTAATTTTTTGTTTCGGCAAATCCGACTTCCGAGGCGAAGATGGCGGCGTTTTTCGGGTTGCTGCGGGCAAGCCAGCGGGCGGCGTTGTCTTCGCCTCCGTTGTAGCTGGCGGCGATGGCTTCATACATTCCGCTGAATTGGCTTTTCAAATCGCCGATATACGCGCTGCCGATGGCGATGTTGACCGCCGGTTGATACAAGTCGTCGGCTTGCATTTGCGGGAAACCGGCTTGTTTATTGTATTTCAAAGCCGTGTCATAGACGAGTTGGAGCAGCCCGCGAGCGGCGGCGGGCGATTTGGCGGCGGCTCGAAAGCTGCTTTCCTGTTTCATAATCGCTAATACGAAACGCGGGTCAATGCCTTTGGATTTGGCGTATTTTAATAATTCGGCGCGGTAAAGCACCGGATAATCGCTCGCATTGGTCGCGGAAACGCTCGCCGTCTTTGCCACGCGGTTAGAAGCGGCGTTGACTTTTTCATATGCTAAACCACCGTAATAAGAATTATAAGTGTTCGGAATCGCGGAATAAACGGCTATCGCTTCCCCTATTTTTCCGAGCTTTTCAAGCGCGAAGGCTTTCAAATAATTTACTTCGTCGAGCGAACTCATCGAGCCGCGAAAGTTGTTAAGCGAGCGCAAAACGTCGGCGGCTTCGACAGCTTTTCGCCAGTTTTGACGGCTGATTTCCATTCGCAGACGGGCGTGCAGAGCGTTGGTCGCGGTCGGCAATTCGGAAAATCTCGTTCGCGCTTTGTCAACCCACAAATTTGCTTCGTCGTAGCGTTGGATTTCACGCAGCGCGTCAATGATATTTAAATACGAAGATTCAATTTTCTCGCCGGTCGGAAACATCGCCGCGTAAAGCTGATAAGTTTGGGCGGCTTCCGCATTTTTGCCCAAACGCACCAGCGACGCGCCTTTGAACGCCAAACTTTCGCGCCCTTCCTTGGTGACGGCGAAATCTTTGACGGCTTTGTCAAACCAAAAAACCGCCTGCGCGTATTCGCGTTCCCACATAAATGAGCGACCGGTTCCCAGCAGAGCCTTCGCCATTCCCGCGTCGGTCGGATAAACAGCGAAAATTTTCTGCCAGTGTTCCCGCGCTTCGGGAAAATGCCGGTTCGCCATATAAACTTCGGCGCGATAGAGATGTTCGGCGGCGGGCAAGGTTGAAAGTCTGCCGCCGGCATCGCGGGTTGTTTTATCTTTGAGCGTGACCTGCGACAAAGCCGCGTCCGATTGGGCGAGCAGTCCGGCGGAGAAAACGAACAGCAAGGCGATGGAAACGATTATTTTTTTCATTGATTTTTTACTTCCGTGCAGAAAAGTTTTGGGAAGAACAGATTAACAAATCTTAGACGAGTCGGAAAGTAAAAAGGTTGCGGCGGTTAATCTGAACCGAATCCAGTCTCAATCGTTTGTTAAATAAATAAAAATCAAACAGGCAATTAGAAGTTATAAAAGATTAGTTCTTCGTTCAGAGTCCAAACTTTAGTTTGCCCATTCCGCCGCGCTTCGCTGGCGGAAACACGCTCAATCGTGGACCCTGAACAAAGCAAAATTCTCATTGCATTGGCTTATCTGCTTGATTTGCTAATCAGCGCGGTAAAATTTGCTTGTTTTGGCATTCGAGTATAAAATAAACTCCATTTCGTGCCAGAAAGACTTCCGTCTTTAACTTACCTACAAGCAGTCAAGATAAACCGTCTCAACCGGAAATTATTGCTCGATGATTTCCCGGCAAAGCAGAGCGAAAGGTTAAAAGCGCAAGCGAATACTGAATGTGATATGGCTTGCGGCTGCAACTATCAAATATAAAAAGCTAAATTTTCTAAATTATATCAGTAAAAAAAGATGAATAAAAACAGAAAAAAATCAGCGATTTTAATCGCAATTTTCAGCTTAATGGTTGGTTACTCGGTCTCGGCGCAGAGCCGCGCGGTCAGTAACCCGGCGGCGGCGACCAAAAAATCCGCTAAATCCAAATCAACCAAGCGAACCAATAAAATGGGAAACAAAGGCAAAGTCAAAACGAAAATTGACGATGAAGTTATCCGCAACGGCGATACGCTTATTCTGCCGATGCGTTACTACGGCGTTTCCGAATCGCTGTCCGATCTTGCCCGCCGAAACCTTCCGCCGGTGAGCAAAGAAAATGGTCCGCTCCAGGAGATAAAACCGAAGGAAGTTATAATTTTAGAAGATGAGTCGAAAGAATTACAGGATAGTTCGGTTCCGCCCGCGCCGGTTCAGACGGAGACGCTCGCTCCGCTCGCCGCCACTGCAGGAATTAGTTTTGAAGGACCCGGATTAGGTTTAGCAGGAGGGTTTTCTGTAACCGGCGCACCGCCGGACACGACGATGGCGGTCGGACCGAACCACATTGTCGCCTGGGTCAATTCCCAGTATGCCGTCTTCAACAAAAGCGGCACGAAACTGCTCGGACCGGTTAACGGCAATGCTTTGTTCACGGGAGTGGGAGGAGTTTGCGAGATGACCAATCGCGGCGACCCGATTCTGCAATATGACCGCCTCGCCGACCGCTGGTTTCTCAGCCAATTCGCTTTTAACGATAACGGTGTTAGTCCGACTGCGCCGTATCTGCAATGTATCGCCGTCTCGACGACGAACAATCCGACCGGAACTTATTATCGCTATTCCATCACCTTCGGTTCGACCTCGCCGAACGGCTTAAATGATTACGGCAAACTCGGCGTGTGGACTGATGCGTATTACACCGCCTACAACATCTTCGGCGGCTCGCCGGCGGGCGGTTTTACCGGTGTCGGATTGTGCGCTTCCGACCGGACGAAAATGCTGGCAGGTTTAGCAGCAACGACGCTCTGCGCTCCGACCGCCGTTTATGCCAGCAGTGCCAGTTTTCTGCCGGTTGATTTGGATGGAACTGAACAGCCGACTAATACTACGCAGGGCGGAATCTTTATGAGTTTTAACGGCAACAATCTGCGGATGATTAAACTCAAGCCGAATTTTGCTGCCAGCACCGTCACGCTGACCGACGGACTCGGCGGTGCGGCTAATTCTTTTATTAACATTCCGGTCGGCGCGACCACTCTCGCCTGCAACGGCGGCGGCGGCACTTGCATCGCGCAGCCCGGCACGGCGAACACGCTCGATACGCTCGGCGACCGTTTGATGTATCGTCTCGTCTATCGCAATCGCGGCGGCACGGACAGTTTGATGGTCGTCCATTCGGTTGACCCGGACGGGGCGGGAGCGCAAACTTCCGCCGTTCGCTGGTATGAAATCCGCAGTCCGTTTGCCGCCGTGCCGACAGTGTTTCAGAACGCGACTTTTAATCCGGGCGCGACCGGCAACCGCTGGATGGGTTCGATAGCGATGGACAAATTCGGCAATATGCTGACGGGTTACAGCGTTGCCAATGTCGGAACGGGTTTGAAGCCGTCAATCGGTATCGCCGGACGCTTGACGGGCGATCCTGTAAACACATTACAGTCGGAGATTATTGACACGACCGGCGGCGGTTCGCAAAACGGCGGGCTGACTCGCTGGGGCGATTATTCGACGATGCAGATTGACCCGGCGGACGATACGACGTTTTGGTTCACCACCCAATATTTGGCGGCGGACGGAGCTTTCAACTGGCGGACACGAGTCACCAGCTACAAATTTCCCATCACGGTAACGACGGCGACTTCAGACGGGAACATCAGCGACGGGACAAAATTTGACAACGGCGCACCGGCTTCGACGCTTAACGTCGTGATTCCTACCGGACGCACCATTACCGTTAATACGCCGACCACCGTGAATAGTCTAACGGTCGCCGCCGGTGCAACTTTGGTAATGAATGCTAATCTGACCGTGCAGGGCGGGCTGACGCTCGGCACGAAGATTGACACGGGCGCAAATACGCTGACGCTCGGCTGCGTCTCCGGCGTAACGGGCGCGTCGGCGACCAATTACATTATCGGGAATCTCAAAAAAGATTTCTGCGGTGTCCAGCCGTTCACTTTTCCGACCGGCACGACCAACGGTTTTTCGCCGGTCAATGCCGATGTCACGGTGTTGACAACCAATCCGTCGAGCCTGACCATCAAGGCGAATCAGGGCAACCGCGCCGGAATGAGTCCGACGCAATCGCTGCAAAGATTCTGGACTTTAACCGAAACCGGAGATTTGACCACTAATTTGACGTTCAATTATCTTGACCCGACGGATATTATGGGAACCGAATCAAATTACGCGCTTTTCCGGTTTCTCGGCAGCACCGGAAGCGCCGTTACGCCGTTCACGCTAAACACGGCAGCGAATACTATTTCGACCAACGGAGTAACGACGTTTTCCGATTGGACGGTCGGCAATTTAGCACCGCTCGCCGCCGGAGTTTCGGTTGCGGGCAGAGTCACCGCATTTTCGGGCGGCGGCATCGCCAATGCGTCGGTCATATTTACCAATCCGCAGGGCGAAACATTCGCGGCAACGACAACGCAAAACGGTAAATTCGTCGTCGAAGGAATGCAGGCGGGTGAAACCTACGTCGTCACGATTTCGGCAAAACGCTTTCGGTTTGCGCCGCAGGTGATGAATTTGAACGAGGATTTGACGGACGTGAACTTTACGGCACAACCGTAAAGATTAAGTTAAATTTCCGTTAGCAGAAAGCCTTCGTTAATTCGACGGCTTTTTGCTTTTTAAACTTTATTTGCATTTGCCGCGTAATAATCCGAAAATAAATTCAGTCCATTTACAGTAACTATTCAGGAGAAAATTTAATGTTCTTTCGCCGCCTCTTTAGCGTCGTGTTAATCGCCGTCCTTTCGTCTTTTGTTTTCGCGCAATCGAAATCGAAACCGTCCGATAAATTCCGTCAGCTCGAAGAAATTCTGCCGACACCGAACGAGCAGCGCACGGCAAGCGGTGCGCCCGGCAGTAAATACTGGCAGCAGCGCGCCGATTATGTGATTGATGTCGAACTCGACGATGTAAATCAGCGAATCAACGGCAAGGAAACGATTACTTATAAAAATCTCTCGCCCGACACTTTAAGTTATATCTGGCTGCAAATTGACCAGAACATTTTCGCCAAAGATTCCGATTCGGGGCTGACGCAAACCGCGCCGGAACTTTCGAGTGTGCCGCTTTCGAGAATCGAAAACCTCGCCGCCCGCGATTATGAAGGAAAGGTCAATATTACTTCGGTGAAAGATGCCAAGGGAAATGCTTTGCGAAACACGCTGGTGAAAACGATGATGCGGATTGATTTGCCGACACCGCTCGCGCCGGGCGGAACTTTCGCTTTTTCGCTCGATTGGAATTACGCGATCAACAACGGTGCGCTTTACGGCGGGCGCACGAGTTACGAATACTTTGCGCGTGACGGAAATTATATCTACGCCATCGCGCAGTGGTTTCCGCGAATGGCGGCGTATAACGACGTTTCCGGCTGGCAGCACAAACAATATCTCGGCAGCGGCGAATTTACGCTGGAATTCGGCGATTATCTGGTTCGCTTAACCGCGCCGAACGATCACGTCGTGACGGCGACCGGCGTTTTGCAAAATCCGGCGCAGGTTTTGAAACCCGAATGGATTCAGCGTCTGAAACAAGCCGAAACCGCTAAAGAACCTTTGAAAATTGTTACGGGCGAAGAAGCCAAATTAAACGAAGCAGGCAAACCGACCGGCAAGAAAACGTGGATTTTCAAAGCCGACAATGTGCGCGATTTCGCGTTCGCCGCGTCGCGCAAATTTATCTGGGACGCGCAGGGGCATAATGTCGGCGCGAATAAAGTGACGGCGCAGTCGTTTTATCCGAACGAAGCCAGCCCGCTCTGGGACAAGTTTTCGACGCACGCGATTATTCACACATTAAATGTTTATTCGCGCTATTCGTTCGATTATCCGTATCCGATTGCCACTTCGGTCAGCAATCGCTTCGTCGGCGGAATGGAATATCCGATGATTTGTTTTAACGGTCCGCGCCCGAACCCGGACGGAACTTATTCGGCG
>JAJAZE010000628.1 GCA_026785925.1 Pyrinomonadaceae bacterium | reverse complement strand
GCTCTACAACCTCTAAAACTTCAGGCTTCAAATTTGATTCCGCCGACTCTGCTTTAACAATATCTCCCCAATTCAAACCATAAGCATAAAAAGGCGTGTTGCGAATTTCAAAAAGGTTATTTCCAAGTGGTTTAGCCCACATTGATTCGCCGCCAACCGCCCAATGATTTGGTAAATCAACATATACTTTTTCCAAATCTTCTTGCGATTCATTCATAGTTTTTACTCATCAATAATCGGCTCTTGCTTTCTCGTCTTTCTCCGCTCCGCTCGCCACTTTTTACGAACCGCCGCAACATCGAATTTTTCGCGTTTGTCGTCGCGCATATTTTCAATCTCGTGCTGCACGCGGGCGGCAATCAGGCGATAGGCTTCGGTGTTCGGAACGCCTTTTGTCATTTCCAGCAGTTCGTCGTATTCCAAAAATCGCCCGACTTTCGCGCCGATTTTTGCGCCGACGCTCTTTGTTTTCGGCAGCGTCATTCCTTTGGGAAAGGCTTCAAAAGTTCCCCACAGATAAATGGGCAGAATCCCGACTTTATCGTTGAGCGCGAGATAGCCGATAATCGGTTTGAATTCCGCCATTTCGCCCGAAATTTGCCGTCCGCCTTCGGGAAAAATCAGCGTGTTGTAACCTTCGCGCAAAATCTCGGTGACGTGGCGCAGCGATTGGCGCAAACTTCCCGTTCTTTCAATCGGAATGAGCGTCGTGAAATTGTTCATATAGGCGCGTTTGTATTTCGTATCGAACCAGTAATCAGCCGCCGCGACCGCGACGGTTTGCTCCGCCGCGTCTTTGCCCAACGCTTTTTTGACCAGTCCCATATCGAGATGCGAAGTGTGATTCGAGGCGACGATAAAATTCGTGTGCGGCGGGACGTTGGCTTCGCCTTCGATGTTCGTGTCTAAAACATTGTCGTAAAGTTTTTCCTGAGCGTAATCAACGATTGAATTTCCGACGCGGCGGACAATCGAAGGAATAAAAATTTCGTCGTCTTTTTTGTCTTCGATTTTCGGTTCGTCAACGATTTTCCGGCGTTTATCGAGCCTTTGAACTGCCGTCAAAAGCTCGCGGACGGTTTGCACTTCGTTCAAAGTGTCGGGCGCGACGACGCGCCCGCCCGCGTCTTCGACCGCCGCCTGAAGTTCGACGAACATCAGCGAATCAAAGCTCAAATCGGCGAGTTTTGAGTCCATCGCAATCTCCGCCAGCGCGCGATTGGAAACCGACGCGACGATGCGGCGAATCCACACAGCCGTGTCGTCGCTTTTGGTTTCGGCAACCTGTTTGGTTTTATTTTTCGATTTTTCTTCGAGCGATTGCAGCAGTTCGACTACTTCGGGACGTTTGACTTTGCGCGTCGCCGTGCGCGGCAATTCAAACGGTGTCAGATGCAGAACTTTGACGCGCTTGAAAAACGGCAGCGGCGCGGAAACGGCGCGGAAATGTTCTTCGACTTTTTTGTTGGTTTCGATACGCGATAAGGAAATATCGTGTTCGTAGTCCGGCACGACGAGCGCGGCGATGCGTTCGCCGCCGTCAGCGTCGGGCAGACCGACGACGCTCAACTCTTTGATGAGCGGCGATTTTCCGTAAATATCTTCGATTTCGTCCGGGTAGATGTTTTTGCCGTTCGAGTCAATAATGACATCTTTCGAGCGTCCGACGATAAACAGATTTCCGTCCGCGTCGAGCTTGCCTAAATCGCCCGTTTTCAGCCATCTGTCCTGCAAAACGGCTTCGGTCGCCGCTTCGTTGTTGTAATAGCCGAGCATCACGTTTTGCCCGCGCGCGAAAACTTCGCCGACACCGTTTTCGTCGGGCGATTCGATTCTGACTTCGATTCCCGGAAGCGGTTTGCCGACGCTGCCGCGCAACAATTTATTGCCCGGTCGCGCCACCGTCAGCACCGGCGCGGATTCGGTCAAACCGTAGCCTTCGAGAACCGTAAATCCTAAACCGTGCAAATCCTTTTGAACTTTTTCCGAAAGAGCCGAACCGCCCGAAATCAGATAACGCATTCGTCCGCCCATTCCTTTGTGAATCGGAAAAAAGATAATCGGACCGAGATTAAACGGCGTGTTGTCGCGTATCCAGGCGTTAAATTCGATGACGTTATCGGCTAAATCGGCAAACCAATCGCCGCGTTCTCTCAAGCGTGTTTTGATGCGGCGATGCAGCATTTCCCAGAGCGCGGGAACGCCGACCATCCCCGTAATATGATTATTTTCGATGGCGCGGGTCAACTCTTCGCTCGACAATTCATCGAGGTAAGTGATCTGCGTTCCGTTGGAAAAAGGCGTTAAGAAACCGGCGGAAAATTCAAACGTATGGTGCATCGGCAGCACGGACAAAACGCCGTCGGTGATGTCCATATCTAAAACCGACGAGAGCATCGAAATCATATTGACGAAATTTTTGTGCGACAGCATCACGGCTTTCGGCATTCCCGTCGTTCCCGACGTAAAAATCAGCGATGCCGTCGCGCCGGACAAAATTTTGTTCGGCAGCAAAGAATTTCGGCGGGCTTCTTCAATTTCGCTTTGAATTTCAAAAACTTCGTCAAACGTCCAGACATTCAGTTTCAATTTCGCCGCTTTCAATCGTTCTGCTAAATCGGGATTTTCGCCCGCCAGTTTCGCCGATACGACAATCGCCGACGCTTCGCCCGCTTTTGCAAAAGCGATGATTTCCTCGACCGAACTTGCCGGGTCAATCGGAATCGCGGTCGCGCCGGTTTTCAAAATGCCGAAATACGTCATTCCCCATTCGGGCATATTGTTGGCAAATAAAATCACGCGGTCGTTTTGCCTGATTTCTTTTTCCGCCAAAAATCCGGCGGCGCGTAAAGTCAATTCTTTGACATCGGCGAAAGTATACTGCTCTTTTTTGCCGCTGCGTTCGATTCGCATCGCCACCCGCGCCGGAAATCTTTTGACCGACGTGTCGAACAAATCGAGCAAATCTTTGTAGGTATAAGAGCGGCGTTCCTGAATTTTCAAATCCTCTTCCAATTGCGGCAAAACCCATTTCCGCAAACCCGGAAAATGCACGTTCAACCAATAGTCATACCAATCGAGTTGTTCGGGATACCAGGGCAAAAGAGATTTTTCTTTTTCTTCGACAACTGACATCAAAGCCCGCACGTTATCAGCGCGATAGAGATATTCGTTGTCAATCATAAACGGCTTGAACATCGCAAAAGCGTCCATCGTTTCCTGCGTCGTGCGCTCGAATTTTTCGACCGACTTCTGCAAATCCGCAACGATATTTCCCAAGCGTCCGCCGCCCCAATTCGGCTTGGCTTGATCGAGCAGATTGTTCGCCGTTTTCGCCAGACGATTGAGCATCGGCGCGGATGCCAATTGATACGTGCGATTCGTCACCGGAATCGCCTCGACCATCGCCGCAACATTGTTGACGATTTTGCTGCCCGTTTCTTTTTCCTGAAAATATCGGCGTTTATAGAGACTGACCAGCCCGACCATCCGTTTCATATCGTTCGGATTAGAGTCGCCCGAACACGCCTGAAAAACGAGCGGCGGTTTATCGTCAACAAGGGCGTTCATCGCCGCCGCCAAAATCGCGCCCGCCACCATATCAACCGGAACCACGTCAAGCACGAGTTTTTCATTAACGGGAATTATCGGCTGCCCGCGCAGCGCAATCAAAATCAGCGGCGCAGTCGTGGTAAAACCTTCGTTCCAACCGGCAAACGGATATTGATTGGCTGATTCAACCACTGAGGGGCGCACCAGAATTTTTACGATGTCGTCCTGCTGCGCGATAATCTGCTCGGCGAGCGATTTTGAATAAGTATAAATATTCGTCCAGCCCCAGTATTCGGCGCGTTCCGCTCCAAGTTCGGTCGTGCGTTCACGAATCCACATCTTACGTTCGCGGAAAATCGCCGATTTCAATTCGTCCTCATCGTCCGGGTCGCGCCCTTCCTCGACAAATCTTTCTCTCGCCTGCTCTCTGAATTTCGCAATCTGCACCGCGTCGGTCGCTTCCTGACGCGCCTGTTCCGACAATCTCGCGCAGTCTTCGACTTCTTTATTAACGTCAAAAACCGTCCCGACGAGCTCGTTTTTTCTAGGGAAATATCCAACGACCGGCTCGTTTTCCCAAATCGTTCCCGAACGCTTTCCGGCGACAAAACAAGTCGAAACGTGAACCAGCGTCGGACGCTTCATTATCCGCGCCATCTTCAAAATGTTGTTCGAGCCGACGACGTTTGTCCGCAACGCGCTCTCCAGCGGCGGATTAAACGTAACATTCCCCGCGCCGTTGATAATGACATCGCAATCGCGCATTATCCGTTTCGCTTCTTTTCCGTCAAGACCGAGAAATTCATTTCCGACATCGCCGTTAACAGGAACGACCTTGGCGCGGATAAAATCTTCAAACCCGTCGCCATATTTCTCGCGCAGCGGGTCAAAGGTCGGCGACGTAACAATGCTCGTCCAAAAACGAATCTCCGATTCCTTCGCATCTCTCGCCCGCACCGTCGCATAAACTCGCCCGACATCGGGGAAATTATTCAGCAGCATCGAGAGTGTCACTTTGCCGACAAAGCCCGTGCCGCCGATAAAGAAAATCTTTTTATCTTTAAATATTTCGGTTGGTGATAATTTCATAGATAAAGCTCGAAACTAATTTTTAGCTCTTAAATTGTGATTGATTTCAGCCCACTCTTTCCGGTCAATTTCTTGCAACTCAAAAAGCTCTGTCCAAATAGCAGAATCAAGCGGCTCTGTTAAGAAATTAATTCTTGAATCTCTTATTGCTTTATATAGACGCGGCATTCTAATGCAATGCACATTTGTTAAATTCTCCCCTTGCTGATAGAAATGAGAAATCCATCGGCTTTCCCGCTCATTAATCATTGCTCTATCAACAGGGGCAAATAACATTTCAACCACTTTCATTTGCGGGCGTAATCCTATCTTCTTTAATCCGAAAATCCACTCGCTTCTAGTTGTTACAAAAGAGTAGTCTTGTTTATCGCAAAGATGTCCACCTAAACGTTTTTTCAAATTATTCGTCTGTCCGACATAACGGACGCTATTGTCTCGCGGGTCTTCTAATACATAAATAGAATAGTCAACTTTGCGGATTATTGCGCCTCTTGGACCAACTAAAAGAACTCTATTTGCTTTTCTATGCTGGCTGTAAATTTCAAACTCTCGTTCCATTTTCTAATCCGTCACATTACAAAGCCCGATAATCGGCTGATGCAGTATCGTGATTTCGTTTGAAATTCGCTAATCTTTTAAGAATTTCTTTGCGTCTTTTCTCGCGTTCTTTGTCATTCAAAGACAGCAATTCCAATTCTTTCAACAACTTTTCGTATTCATCGTCAAACTTGTATGGAATGAATTCGTATTTTCCTAATTGCAGTTCTTGGCTCATTTTTTCGTTTTTCCTTTCTTTTCTTCGACAAATCCGATTTGCTGTTTTTCTTTCGTGTCAAGAACGAGAATAGGTCGAAGCATATCGAAAACTACTTTAAAATTCTTGTTGTGAGCAACAAATTGTTTTTCGAGTTTCTCGATTCTTTCGGCAAGTTCTTTATGTTCCGTCAAAATCGTTCGCAAGCGCACAAACGCCCGCACAACTTGAAGACTTGCTTCAATCGCCGTTGGGCTTTTCAAAACGCTTGCCAACATTACCGCACCGTGTTCAGTAAAAACGAACGGAGCATATTTACCGTATTTTCCTCGTTTTGATTTTTCAACATCTAAGGTCACAACTTGTGACCTTAAAGATTCCAAATCGCGTAATTCTTCGAGCGTCAATTCAAACATAAAATCTGTCGGAAACCGATGCAGATTTCGGCGCACGGCTTGTTTCAGAACTCTTGTTTCCACACCGTAAATCTCTGCCAAGTCGTTATCAAGCATTACTCGTTCGCCGCGAATGTTGTAGATTTTATTTTCAATTTCATCGAAAACAATCAAATCCGTTTCTTGATTCTCTTTATTTGCCATAATTTTTAACTCATCACAAATTGTGATGACATAATCTAATCCGACACATTGCACAACCCGATAATCGGCTGATGCAGCATTGTAATCTCCGCGTTTCTGCCCATATACGAACGCGCCATCGCAATCGCTTCGGTCAGATTGTCGGCGCGTTCCCATCCGAGCATCGCGGGGACGTGGGCGTTTTCCGCGCCGGCGACGATGACTTTGCCGACGTGCTGGCGACCGTTTTCGCCCCAATACCACATAAAAAATGCGTGTGCGCCGTGATAGGCGTTGCCGCGCCGATACATTTCGATGTAGGCGGGATTTTCAGCGAATTCACGTTCGTATTTTTCGCGCAGGTAAAATGCGTCGCGCGATTCGGGCAGTAATCGGTGGAAAAATTCGATGTAACTCGGATGAAATTTCGGGTCGAATTCGTCGAAACACGGATGCGTAATAATCATCACGCCGCCTTTTCGCAAAAGTGGTTTGTTGCGATACATATTGAAATGATAGCCGAGAGCCATCACCTGCACGAGAATCGGATTGAGCGCGGAATAGACGTTATACGGCGAAATATCGGGAATGCCCGAAATCAAAATGTCGCACTGACCTTTGACGGGAATTTCGTATTGGCGATAATTCAGTTCGAGAATTTTCTCGTGAACTTTTTCCGTTTCGCCCGCAAAACAGCCGATTAATTCATATTGCGCCGGAATCGCGTGGAGCATTTTTCGACGCGCCACACGCGGCATTTTTGAAAAAGTGCGCTTCATCACTTCCCACTTCATCCGGTCGGCAAACGAAAATTCGTCTTCATTGCGCGTCAGAATATCGTAGCCTTCGGGAAACATTTTGTTATTGATCGCCGTTTCGATGTGAAAGACGTTGCAATGCTCGTCAACCAATTTTCCGAGTTTGATAACCTTGTGATTCAGCACGGATTTCGGCGGATCCATATACGAATCCGAATCACGAATCGTCTGCGGGTCGTGAAGCTGGCGCAAACTCTCGTAATCGCACAGCCCGACCGCGACCGAATTATGCCCGCCGTCCAGAGGCACG
>JAJAZE010000627.1 GCA_026785925.1 Pyrinomonadaceae bacterium | reverse complement strand
GCAGCGGCGGATCGGCACAGCCTCGAAAGCGAAAAAAACGCATCAAACCTTCCCGAATCTTTTCGTATAAGATGCCCGCTTCGTTCCGGTCGGCGGACAGCCAACCGAGCAAAGTGTCAAAATCTTCCTGCGTCAGCGTCAATTGTTTTTTCATTAAAAAGGAAGTTTATTACCGAATCGTTGAATGATTATCACAAAAAACGGTTTAATTACCAATTATCCGCGTCCGAATAAAATATTTTCGTTTTTTTTTGTAAGAAAACGCCGAAAAAATCATTATGTGTAGAGAAGGAAATTCACATTCAGATATTGAATTGAATTTACCGGATAAAGTTGTCGGATTAGCTTAAATCCTCATTCTCAATTTACAACAAACTCTAACCTCACAAAAAAAAAGGATGAAGGCTAAATACGGCTTTCATCCTTTTTTTTGGCAAAATATGTGCGAGTTCCGTCATCGAATTTTATCGGATTGATTGCTCGCATTTTGACTCGCGTCTCCGCCGATACTGAGAAGACGGTTACGGCATTTGAATAATTCGCTTGGCAAAAGGCTTTCAAATCTTTGGCTGCATCTAATACAATAAGAAACTTAATTGGTTTGGTGTGTTTTCTTTTGGATTTGATTTTTGGACTGAGACGAAAGACTAAACCGCGAATTAACACAAAACGAATCAAAAAAAACATTAATATAAAAATACCGACCGGCGAAGATTTCACACGCCGACTGAATTTTATGAAAAAATATCTCCTGACAATTTTTTTGACGCTTAGTTGTTCGACTGCTGTTTTTGCTCAAAACCGAAAAGCACTCGAAATTTATAATCGCGGTTTGGAACTGCAGTATGCGGGAAAATTGGACGAAGCAATAATCCAGTATGACAAGGCGATTGCGCTCGATCCGAAAATCGCCGACGCTTTTAATAACCGGGCGAATATCAAATTCGGGCGCGGCGATGCGGCAGGTGCGATTAGTGATTACAGCCGTGCGCTTGAACTGAAACCGCGTGAAGGAATGACTTATTTCAATCGCGGAGTCGCTTTTTTGCAGTCGGAAAAGTTTGCCGAAGCGGTCGCCGATTTCACCAAAGTGATTGAAACGATGCCCAATTACGCGATGGCGTATAATAATCGCGGCAACGCGCGGGCTGATTTGAACGATTATCGAGGTGCTATCGCCGATTGTGATAAAGCCGTCGAACTGTCGCCGAAACTGTTTGAAGCCTTTTGCAATCGCGGCATCACCAAACAGATAACCAAAGATTATGCCGGTTCGATTGCCGATATGACGGTCGCCGCGCAGTTGCAGCCCGAAAACGTCAGCATTTATTTATCGCGCGGATTGTCGTATGAAAATAAAAACGTGAACGCGGCGATTGCCGATTATACCAAGGCAATCGAACTCGACGCGGAATCGGCGCAAGCCTACGCGCGGCGCGGATTGCTGTTGCTCGAACAGAAGAAGAAAGCGGAAGCAAGACGCGATTTGGAAAAAGCCATTCAGCTCGACTCGTCGCTGAAAACCGGCTACGGCGAGTTTTTGAAATTAGCGAAACAGTTGTAGAAAATTTCAATCACCAAACAAAAGAGAGGCGTATGTTTCCACGCGCCTCTCTTTTAATTTGAACCGGAAATTAAACCGTGATAGTCGTGCCGTCAAATTTCGTCAGGCTGAAGCCGTTGAATTGTTCGTTGTAACAGGTTTTCTGATCGCGCAGAATGCTGATGGCGACCACTTCGCCGAGTTTCAGCGAAGCGGTCGCGTCAGAACGCCAGTGGACACCGGCGATATTTCTGCCGTTGGCGACGTTCGAGGCAATTTTGTTCAATTCGCCGCCGACGGTTAAATTTTCCGAACCGTTGTATGGAGCGAGCGTCGTGCCGGTTACGTCCGGCACAACCGGATTCGGAATTATCGCTGATTCGTTAAACCAGGCTTTTAAAATCGTCACGCACGCGCCCGCCACCGTCGCGTGTCCCGCGCCGTAAGCCGGATGCGTCGGCGAACCTTCGGGAAATGCCTGCGGCAGCAGCGCGTTGCCCGATGGCAAATAACCGCCGAGACGCGACGCGCTGCCGATTGAATTTAAAATTTCCGAATGCACCGGATAATCCGCGCCGCCATACAACCGACGATGAATTCGCGCCGCGAAAACTTCCGGTCGGAAACGGCGGTGAACGATCCACTTTTGATACCAAACCGCTTTCAAAGCGCGCGTCGCCACTTCGCACAAAAGCGTTGCAACGTGCGGTCCGCCGAAAGTGGCAAAACCCGTCTGGTTGTTAGAATTATTGTAAGGATTGCCGCCGTCAACCGCCACTCCCAATCCGGCGATACACAAAAACGCCTGAAAATAACCCTGAAACAAAACGTCAACGTGAACCCATTGACCGAGATCGCGCCCGTTCCGCATATACCTGACAACCGGGTCAAAAATGTCGCTCTGCGCCGGATTGACACCGTTTTGAACTGCCAGCCAACTACTAAAGTCGGTCATATAATCCTGTCCGCCGTCGCCGATACTGCGCACCGTGCGAATTTGCTGGTTAATTTCGTTCGCGCCGAAAAAGCACGGCAGATACCAGAACTGCGACATCAGCGGTCCAACTCGATCACCCGCCGTCAAACCGCGAAACAGAAGATTCGGCGTGACTTGCCCGTTCTGGTCTTTCGGAGCTTTTAAATCATTACCGAAAAGCGTCAAATCGGCGGCGGCGGCGGCGGCAATCGGGTTGGTCGGATAATTGGTGAAAGGAATATCGCGCAGCAAAGCCATCCAATAATTTTCCGCGATTTCGGCGGCAATTTCGCGGCTGGCAAATGCGGGCGCGGGGGGAATGACGAAACTGTGCGCGTCGCCGCCCTGCAAATCGTAAGCGAGACCCGATTGCGGGCTGATCAATTTGCGTGCGCCGCCCATCGGAATCAATTCAAAGTCAGCGGGATTGCCGCTTCTGACGGCTTGCAGAAACATTTCGTAAGCTGACGGAATGACTTCTCCGGTCGCATCGTGCGGCAAGCCTTTTGAATAGCCGGCGATTCGATTCGGGTAAAGCAATTCGTCGCCGTTTTCAGGATACCGCATATTTTGCGGAGTTGCGTTGTAATCCTGTAAAGCGATTCCTGAACGCCAATGATAAGACTTCTGCGCTCTGGTAACGGTCAGAGTGTTCGTCCGCTGCGCCGTGATTTCCGACGATTTGCCGTCGAAAAACGGTTTTGCGCCGACCGCGCCGATTGATGCGCCGACGACCGCCGCTTTGCCTAATTTGCCGAGAAAACCGCGCCGACTGGTCACTGCACCGTTTTCATCTTCCGATTTTTTTTTCGTTAAAGGGGTTTTATCTTTCATTGTTACTGCTCCATTTTTCAGTTTAGCTTTTAGATAGAATTGACTTTTATATCTTACTGATTCAAGCATTACGAAACATCTCCCGAAACGATGTCAGGAAAGAATGATTTGAGCCGTTTTTCCCAATAATCTGAGGAATTTTACGATGGGAAATTATACTGTAGTAATTAAGCTCGGTTCGTTCGGGTCGCTTGGAAAACGAAGATTATTTGCTGAATACTGTTCTGAAAATAGTTTGAAGCTATTTTACGAGCAAACGAAGTTTGAAGTCTTAAAATCACTTCATTTTGTATCAGAATTCATTTTCTTTGTAAAGACTTCGTTTATAAAATTTTGTGAAATCGCTTTGTCTAAAGATAAGAGCCGCAAAATTTTTCTCTGCAATTGAATGTTCCGGTAAAATGGCTAAAGAATTGAGTTCGTTGAAAATTTAATAGACCTGTTGCAGATGTCGAGATGAATTTGTTAAGTTTTATAAAATTCAACAAATTCACCTCGACATCTACAATAGAATTTAGAAGGGACAAAAGGAAAAAGCGAGGTAAGAATTGAATGCTCCCGGCGGGACTTGAACCTGCGACCTTTCGCTTAAGAGTGAAAAAGGCTACTACTTCCCTACCTTTCAGAATCATTCAAAACTCAACAAGTATAAGGCTAATAGTGAATTTTGCTTTGACTATTCTTTCAAAGTATTTCACAATAATTCAAGTATTTTCACCTTATTTGGTGGGAATTTTGGTGGGAATTGCGGGACGATTAAATCAATGAAAGTAAGAGCTTACAGCCAATTGTAAAATTTATAAGGTGGGAATTATGGAAATTAAGCATAAATTATTCAAACGCAAGGCGGGAAAAAGCGTTGGAAAGTGGGTTATTCGGATTGAATACTTTGATGAAATCTATGGAAAGAGTCGGCTTATGGAGCGACAAGTCGAAAAAAGAAGTGATGCTATAGATGAACGCGATAAACTTATTAACGACCTCAAAAAGTCGCACGGTCAAATTCAGGCCAGCGAAAGAATGACCTTTGAACAGTTAGCTAATTTCTGCGAAAAGCATTTTTATCATTCAGCCGTAATCGTTGAAGGGCGGAAAGTAGCGGGTGTGCGTTCCGTTAATTCGGCAAAGGCACAGCTAACCGTTTTGAAAAGATTTTTCGGCAAACGGTTGATAAAAGTTATTACCACCGAGAGTTTGACCGATTATAAACTTTGGCGGCTGAAAACCAATTCGGAGCGAAAAGGTGTGCCGGTTAAAATTTCGACCGTCAACCGTGAACTTTCTATAATGCGAAAAATTATGCGGTTTGCTTTCGGTAAAGGCTGGATTCTGAAAGACATCTTTTTCAATGCGAAAGTAATTGAAGCATCAAACGAAATCGAACGGACAAGGCTTTTGAGCAAAGCCGAAGAAACGCGATTGCTGGCTTCGTGTCAGGGCGAACGGCAGATTGATTACAAAAGGAAAATTAAAGGCGTAGAAAAGGAAGTAACGGCGACTATCAGCGTAGATAATCCGCAATTAAAGGCGATGATAATTCTTGCTATTGATTCTGGAATGCGGCGCGGCGAAATCTTCAAACTGCGCTGGCAGGATATTGATTTTGATAATAATTTGATTCGCATCGTCGGAACTCATACCAAGACCGAACGAACGCGAATCGCGCCGCTTTCTCAACGTGCAAAAGACGAACTCGAAAGGTTAAAGAAAATTACCAGCGGTGAAAATCCGTTTCCGTTCATTGATATTAAACGCTCGTTTGCGACGGCGAAAAGACTAGCCGGAATTGACGATCTGCATTTTCACGATTTGCGCCGGACGGCAATCACTCGCTGGCTGCATCAAGGCACATCGTTAGCCTTTGCCGGAAAGTTTGCCGGACACAGCCAACTGCAAACGACGATGAAACATTACACTTCGACCGATGCCGGAATGATTAGGGAGATGAATCAGAGAATGAATGAATTTAATTCTCAAATCGAGAACCCTCTAGAAAGCGAAATGGTAAATTAAGTCTTTCAAATTGGTTTTAAGGAATGCTTTTCAAAAGAAATTTATTTAAACATTCAGAAATAAACGGCTAGCGGAAAAATGAAAAAATTGAAATCTTATAACGCAAGCAAATTACCAGCTTTTAGATTGAAAGACCCGACTGGTCTGAAAATGAAATATCGTCAAAGATTTGTCGAGGAAATAAGAATACTGCAACCGAAAATTTTTGAGGAGCTTAGAGAGTATGCGCCAAACTTTGAAATTCTGTTTAGGAATGCTACTGAGGATAAAAGCATCAGCATTCTCAATGAGATAAAGAGGGTTGATTCAACGCGGTTTTACTCTACTTAAAATTGACGATAAAAATTTTGATGCGAAATTTTTTTGGAACGAATTGACAAACATTTTGTTGTTGATGACAAAAAATGTTGCCAGAAATTCAAAATTGGCGACACTAAATGAAAAAGAGGAAAATTTTATTATATCTAAACAGAGAAGTATGCAGTCTCTAGAAACCGCGATTGAAAATGCCTTTTCTGAAACTGCCGCAGAAAAATCATTGATAGTGACAAATTTTTTATATCTTCACCTTAGTAACAAAAGTTAAATAACCTTGTCCATTAAGGCAAAATTGTATAAGACAATTTAGGCATTGTTGGATGCCTTAACAGTCTTTTCTTTTCAATTTCTTCAGCTATTGACGGTTGTTTGAGCGGATAGTATTTTTTGT
>JAJAZE010000626.1 GCA_026785925.1 Pyrinomonadaceae bacterium | reverse complement strand
TTGAAATCAAATTAACCAAAGCCGTTAATTTGCCAGTGCAGGATTTCTGAAAAAGATTTTACGAGATTGGTCGTCGGCAGTTTTGCCAACGCGACCAATTAAAAGCCCGACACGAAGGGGAGAGCGTGTCGGGCTTTTATTTTTATCTATTTTTAGCGGTCAACCAAAAATAGGTTGGTCGGCGGTTCGGGAAATTCGACATCCAGATAAATCTCCGCCGACAAAATTTCCACATTAAACGTCGCCGAGAACAATTTTCCGTCCAGACCGATTGCTTCGCGCTGAATCCATTCATTCTCGTTTTGCTTGATGAATTGCGTAACGTGCGGGCGATTGACAGCAATCAAAAGATATTCGGTAAAACTTTCGATTGATTTGTAATAAGTAAATTTTTCGCCTCTATCAAAGGCTTCGGTCGAAGGCGAAAGAACTTCGACGAGCATTTGCGGATTCGTCAAAACTTCCAACCCACCCATCGTTTCGTAAATTCCCTGCCCGCAATAAACCGACAAATCAGGATAACGGTAGGGCGAATAGACCGGAACTTTTACTTTCAGATTCGAGCCGAAAACCGAGCAATTTCGACTAAGAATCGTTCGCAAATGAAAAATTGCGTTTGAAACAACTCGCTCGTGTGCCGGACTTGCGCCCGCCATTGACCAAATGTTTCCGTCCCAATACTCGAACTTCTCTTCGGATTCGCGCTCAATCTTGAAATATTCTTCCAAACTATATTTATGTTTCGGTTGGGCGGTCATAATTCTTCCTCAAAAGGATTTTGTATCTTTTGCCGTTTGCCGTCAACTATGCCAAAATGTGTTTTTCAATAAACACCTATATTTACAAAACAGGAAGGAATAAAAAATGACTGGAAGAAACAAAATCACGGTCGTCGGCGCGGGCAATGTCGGCGCGACAGCGGCGCATTGGATTGCATCGAAGGAATTAGCCGATGTTGTTTTGGTTGATATTGTCGAAGGAACGCCGCAGGGCAAATCGCTTGATTTGGCGCAAGCCGCGCCGATTGACGGTTTCGACGTGAAACTCGTCGGCGCGAATTCTTACGAAGAAACGGCTGATTCGGACATCGTGATTATCACCGCCGGACTGCCGCGCAAACCGGGAATGAGCCGCGATGATCTTTTAAAAACGAACGCCGACATCGTTGGCAAAGTAACGGATGAAGTGGCGAAACATTCGCCGAATGCTGTTCTGATTATCGTTTCAAATCCGCTCGACGCGATGGCGCAGGTCGCTTTCAAGCGTTCGGGTTTCCCGAAAAATCGCGTTCTCGGAATGGCGGGCGTTTTGGATTCGGCGCGAATGCGCTGTTTTATCGCCGAAGAATTGAATGTTTCGGTGGAAAACGTGACGGCGTTCGTTCTCGGCGGACACGGCGACACGATGGTTCCTTTGCCGCGTTATTCAACGGTCGCCGGAATTCCGATTACCGAATTAATTGAAAAAGATAAACTCGACGCAATTCTCAAACGCACGGCAAACGGCGGCGCGGAAATCGTCGGCTTGCTGAAAACCGGCTCGGCTTATTACGCTCCGTCGCTCGGCGCGGTCGAGATGGCGGAAGCGATTCTCAAAGACAAAAAGAAAATTCTGCCGTGCGCCGTTTATCTCGAAGGCGAATACGGTGTCAATAATCTGTTCGTCGGCGTGCCGGTCAAACTCGGCAAAAACGGTGTCGAGCAAATTATCGAAATTTCGCTGACCAATGAAGAACGCGCCGCTCTGCACAAATCAGCCGGCGCAGTTCAGGAATTGATTGACGTTTTGGGAATCTAGTTTTTTTAGAAAAATTTGTTTTTTGAGGAAAGTCGTTTGTGGCTTTCCTTTTTTTTCGCTTAAAATAACAAAAGGAATTATAGATAGTTATGAATATAAACTTAGTAACAAAAGTTAAATAACCTTGTCCATTAAGGCAAAATTGTATAAGACAATTTAGGCATTGTTGGATGCCTTAACAGTCTTTTCTTTTCAATTTCTTCAGCTATTGACGGTTGTTTGAGCGGATAGTATTTTTTGT
>JAJAZE010000625.1 GCA_026785925.1 Pyrinomonadaceae bacterium | reverse complement strand
TTTCTCGACGTGCGCGTTTTGAAAATTCCCGTGCCGTTTCACACAAATTTTGAGGAAGTCAATCTGCGTTTTTACGTCAGACGCGAAACCGCCGACGAAACGCGGCGCGGCGTGGTTTTCGTCAAGGAAATCGTGCCGCGCCTGGCGATTGCGACGGTCGCCCGCGTGTTTTACGGCGAACCTTACGAAGCGTGGAAAATGAGCCACGCCAAGAACAAAAACGAATTGATTTACGATTGGTGGAAAGGTGATGACGCGCATCACATCAAAGTCGAAATCGGCGCAAACATCGGCGTTCCGGCGGAAAATTCGCACGGCGAATTTATCATCGAACATTATTGGGGTTACACGAAACGCAGCGCAAATCGCACGGACGAATATAAAGTCGAGCATCCGAAATGGGAGCTTTTCGACGTGAACAATTACGAAATCAAAATTGATTTCGGCAAACTTTACGGTGAACGATTCGCCCATTTGAGCGATGCCGAACCGCATTCGATTTTTATGGCGAAAGGCTCGCCGGTTTCAGTTTATAAAGGAGCGAGCATTTAATGGAAAATGAAAAATGGAAAATGGAAAATGGAAAATGCAGGATTAAGAATTTAGAATTCAAGATTTACGATTTACCTTCTTCAATTTCCAATTTCCAGTTTCCATTTTCCATTATGAGTATCATCGGAATAGTCGCCGTCGCAAACAATTTCGCCATCGGCAAAGACGGCAAACTGCCGTGGCATTACGCGGCGGACTTGAAATTTTTTAAAGAAACGACTTCGGGAAACGCCGTCGTGATGGGTTTTAAGACCTGGCAGTCAATCGGCAAACCGCTGCCGAAACGTCTGAACATCGTGCTGTCGCGCTCGCGTTCGATTGAAAATCAGCCGAATGTTTTACTTATGCGAAGCCGGGACGAAGTTTTAGCTCTGGCAAATTATCTAAGCGGTGATTTATTCGTCATCGGCGGCGCGGCAACTTACGAGAATTTCGCCGACGCGATTGAAAAATGGATTGTTACCGAAATCCCTGACAAAATAGATGATGCCGATGTATTTATGCCGCAGAGTTTTTTAGATGGATTTTTTTTGCAAAATACCGTTGATTTGGAAGATAATCTAAAAGTTAAAATTTATAAAAAACTGTCTGAAATGTAACTCCGACAAAATTATTCCGAGCGCGATGGTTTTGGATACGGGGCAGTATGCTTCGGGCTATCTGCAAATTGCGGTTGACGAACATCCTGAGGCGGTCGTGTTCAAGCAGCGGGTGAGGAGCAGCGTCAAAGTTTCAGTTTGCGGCGATTGCGGCTATCTGGAATTTTATGCGGAACAACCCGGCTTAATGTATCGGGCTTATCAAAATATGCTGAACAATGAATGAGGAGAAAAATCTATGATGGGCGGCAAAGATTGGGACGAATGGATTGACGAATACGCGGAATCGCACACGCATCCGCTGAATAAACTGACGCACACCGTCGGCATTCCGATGATTGCCATCGCCTTACTGCTGATTCCGACGTGCTTTTTTGTCGCCGGATTTTGGAAAATTCTGCTGATTCTGTTTATCGTAGGTTGGATTCTGCAATTTGTCGGGCATTATTTTGAGGGCAAGCCGCCGGAATTTCTCAGAGATTATCGTTTTCTATTCGTCGGTTTGCGCTGGTGGCTGAGGAAGGCAGTCTGCAGCGGCAGTAGCAG
>JAJAZE010000624.1 GCA_026785925.1 Pyrinomonadaceae bacterium | reverse complement strand
GTTAAAGACTTGCCCGTTTTGATAGACTTCGGTTTTCGGAATTGTTCTTTCTAATATTGCAGACATATTTTCTACCTCGAAAATCGGATTATACTACAAAATCCTCAAACCCAAATGATAAAAGAAACCGTCGAAAATTTATTTGAAGCAAAAGCCGAAGCGTGGATTTTTGCGGTGAATTGTGTCGGGATTACGGGCAAACGAAATAAGAAATAAACCACGAAGTAACACGAAGATTTCACGAAGCAAGACCATAATTCAAGTTTTTCTTACTTCGTGTTTCCTTCGTGTAACGCGAAGCGGACGGTTAGTTATTTCCGACAATGTGAAAATTACAAACTCGCGTGTCAAAAAGGCGAATCGGCAATCGGAAAGATTCACTTTTCAGTTTGACTTCATCAAATAGCCGCTCAAATTTTTCAATAACCTTTGATGTCTTTCGGCGGAAATTTCACCGATTATTCCGAGAACATCTTTTCTGACCAAAACATTGAGAAAACCTAATCGAATCAACGAGCCGGCTTTCAAGCCGCTACGGGCAAAATCAGAATCGTTTGGTGAAATTATTTCATCAAAATTCTTAACTTCCTGATAAAGTTGTGTGCTGATTCCGCAAACTAAAAAATCACGGTATTTTGGCATTTCACGCAGAATTACTATCGGACGTGGCTTGAGAATTCCGTCTGCTTGAGGCAGTCGGGCGAGGGCAATATCAGCTTCCTTCATAGTCGGGATTTATCTCTTTAATCGAGTCAAGCGAGTATTCGGGTTCGTCATCTGAATATGCTCTCGCCAAACTTTGTTTAGCCAAAATTCGCCAGTCTTCCCGCTCGTCATTTTCTTCATTCAAAACCGTAACTATAAGCCGCATATTAGTTTTTAATTCAAACGGCTCATCTAAAACGATAGTGTCGCCATTAAAATGTGCAAAAATTGCAGGGTTCATAATTTCTACCTCAAGTGTCAAAATATACTACAAAATCCAAGCGATTTCACATTATCTCAAACCCAAATGATAAAAGAAACCGTCGGAAACTTATTTGAAGCAAAAGCCGAAGCCATTCGATTTGGGATTTGGGAATGCGGAATGCGGATCAGCGGTTTAATGACAAAAATATTCAATAGGCTTCCATCATTGAGAATGTTAAAATTACAGCGTTATGACAACACTTTTATTAGAAGCAAACGGCACAATTAAACTACCGAAAAAATCTCTCAAGCGGTATGGTTTTGAGCAAAAAATGCCTGTTCGTTTGATTGAAACAAGCCAGGGAATCTTGCTAATTCCAATCACAAATGAACCGATGAGCGATGAATTGAAACAAGAAATTGCCGAATAGCAAACAACTTCAAGTGAAACTTGGGAAGATTTTCCTTACGATACAAAATGAAAATCGGTGAAATTTATTGGACGCGACTCACTTCACGCGGAGGACGCGAACAAGCCGGCAGACGACCAAGTATAATCGTCCAAAAGATACGACTTTACCGACAGTTTTGCTCGTTCCTCTCACAACTCAGCAAGACGCTCTGCGTTTTCAAGGCACAGTTTTAATCGAACCCGATTCACAAAATAATTTGCCGAATATCTCCGTCGCACTCGCTTTTCAACTAACTGCACTCGACAAAAATTCACTCGAAAGAAGAATCGGTAAAATTTCAGATGATAAACTTGCGGAAATTTGGCAAGCCTTTGATGAAATTACAGGTAGAATTTAGCGATTTGGAATTTCGGAATGGCGGTTAGCTTGATTTCATCAAATAGTCGCTCAAATTTTTCAATAATCTTTGATGTCTTTCGGCGGAAATTTCACCGATTGAGCCGATTATTTCATTGCGTGGCACAACCAACAAAAAACCGAGTCGAATGAGCGAATCGAAATCTAGTCCGCTTGCCGCAAAATCTTCGTCTGCTTCGGAAATTATTTCATCGAAACCTTTAACTTGTTGGCGTAATTGAGTCGAGATTCCGCAAATAAGAAAATCTCGAAACGGCGGCATTTCGCGTAAAATTAAAGCAGGGCGACGTTTCAAAGTTCCATTAGATTGAGGAAAAACAGCGATAACAATCTCAGATTCCTTCATATTCGGGATTGAGTCTTTTTATCTTATTTAAAGATATTTCAGGTTCATCATCGGCGTAGGCTCGTGCAAAACTTTTCTTGCCAAGCAAATACCAATCGGCGTTTTCATCGTCTTCAACAACCGTAATGATAACTTTCGTATTCGGTTTCAGTTCGCAAGGCTCATCTAATAAAACCTGTGTGCCGTCAAAATGTCCGCGTATTTCAAGCATATAATTTCACCTCGAAGATCAAACTATACTACGAAATCCAAGCGATTTCACGTTATTCTAAACTCAAACACAAATTCGGAAGTTTGTTTGAAGCAAAAGCCGAAGCGTTGGTCAATGCGGTGAATCAACGTCGGCGTGAAGGGAACAAGAACCGCTGAAAGCTTTTGCTCGAGACGAGCGATATGAACGAAATCACTTTGAGCAATCAGGCGTTGTCGAAGTCTTCGAGCGAGGAAGTCAAACAACTCGCGCAGATGATGATTGACGACCACACCAAATCGAGCGCGGAGCTAAAACCGATTGCAATGAGCAAAAACGTGATGCTGCCGACCGAAGCGGATGCCAGGCACAAAGCGGCGATGGAGAAAATGTCGGCGATGTCGGGCAGTCGGTTCGATATGGAATATGTCAAAATGATGGTTAAGGATCACGAAAAAGCCGTCGCCTTGTTCCAGAAAGAATCAACCGGCGGCAAAGACGCAGAAGCCAAAGCCTTCGCCGCTAAAACTCTGCCGGTGATTCAAGGTCATTTGGATATGGCGCGTAATATGATGACCAAAATGATGGGCGGCAAAACGGACGGTAAAATGAATTCTAAAATGAACGGAATGTAAAAAGACGGCTTTTGCTAATCGTTTTCGTATAGAAAAAATCAGCGCAGATAACATTTACCTGTGCTGATTTTTTCTATATTTGTAAAAATCTGAAGCAAATCGCCGACCAAAACAGAGCCTGACTTTATCGGTGCGATTTCCACTTCCGGTAATGTGGGCGGCGAAGCGGGGAAAATTTTGCCGTTTTCGACGGCTTATCCCAAATTGAGGTTAACTTAAAACCGTTTGAAAAAAGTGTTTTCAAACGGTTAAATTTCTGCTAAACTTTTGTTCAGGTTGACGGTCAGCCGATATGATTATTAACTGCTTCGTTTCCCTCAGAACAATTTATTTCAAAAGCCGCTAAGTCAAGCAGCCTGCAAATTCCTTTGCTGACAATTAAAGAAAGTTTATTTCCGTCCACATTTTATGAAATCTACCGTGCTGGATTTACGAACGCTTTCATTTGTTTTGATGCTGGTGACGGCTTTTCTCAGCGTTACGATGTGTTTCATCTGGCGCATACAGCGGACTTATTCCGGCTTCGGATGGTGGACGATTGCCAATCTGGTTGCGGCAATCGGGTTTCTCTTTCTGAGTCTGCGCGGCACTGCGCCCGATTATTTATCGATTGTTTTGGGAAACTGTTTGGCGGTCGGAAGCAATCTGCTTTGCCTGGAAGGCAACCGGAAATTTCTGCGGCTCGGCAGCGGCAAATGGTTCAGCGTCGGCTTGCTCGCCGCCTACGCGCCACTGATGATTTATTTTACCTACGCCGATAACAGCGTCATCATCCGCATTGCCGTTTCCTCTTTATTTATCGGAATTATCAGCGCACATAACTGGTTTATCTTCAACCGGAGCGTTCAAAATCAGACGCATTCAACTTATAGATTCGCCCGCCTGACCTATTTCAGCTTTACGCTGCTGATGATTTTACGTATCGCCGGAACTTACGCTTTTTCGGACATCAATGACTTTTACGCGCCCGATGCCATTCAGTCAATCACCTATCTGATCTTCACCGGATTCGCTATTCTCTGGACGTTTCAGTATCTAGTTTTGAACAACGAGCGAATGCAGCAGGAATTACAAGCGGCGCAGGTCGAGTTGGAAAAACTGGCGACGATTGATTTTCTCACCGGCTTTCATAACCGGCGCAACTTTTTTGAAATCGGTAAAAGCGAGATTCAGCGCGCCAAACGCTTTCGGCATCCGCTCGCCGTCGTGATGTTCGATCTCGATTATTTTAAACAGGTTAACGACACCTACGGACACGCGGCAGGTGATTTGGTGCTGACGGAAATTGCCGATGTGTGCCGAAAAAGTTTGCGCGGAACTGATGTTTTGGGGCGACTCGGCGGCGAAGAATTCGCCGTGCTGCTGCCGCACACCAAACTTTCGGACGCGCAGACGGTTGCCGAACATCTCCGCGCGGTCATCGAGGCAAACGCCACCGAATTTTTCTCCGAAACGATTAAAATCACCGCCAGTTTCGGTGTTTCCGATCTAACCGACTATGACGAAGAAATCGAAATCGTGCTGGCAAAAGCCGACGCGCTTCTGTTTCAAGCGAAACGTCGGGGGCGCAACCAGGTAGCGGCGGATTTTTCCGGTAATAATTCGTTAAAGCTGGCTGCCGTTTAGAAAAATTCTTCGTCTGAACGGAATTATTTTTTCGGCGCAGCATTCGGGATTTTATTCAAATCGAAAGCATAAGCCGCCTGCGCCGCGCTCAGGACGAACAATTTGTTGCCGTTCAGATTGAATCTGACGAACGCCGCGTTGCCGTTAATGACGAAATTGGCTTGCGGCTCGCCCGTTTCGAGGTTGTAAATCGAGATTTCACCCGGAAAATTTTCGACCGCGATTTGATTACGCACCGAATTGATCGCCGCGCTTTTGCCGAAGAAACGATGGCGCAATTCGCCCGTTTTGATCGAATAAGCCAGCACGCGATCCTGCGAATCGTAAAGCAAAAGCCAATCGCCTTCGGACAAACCCGAACCGACATCAAACGAGCCTTTGCCGGTTTCGAGCAGCAGTGTGCCGACGGTTTTTCCTGCAAAAGCATCAATTACTTCGATCAAATAATCGCTCGCTTTATTGCCGAGCGCGTCAACTTTCGCTTGCAGTTCGGGACTTTCCTTCAACTTGGCTTTGCCCGCGTCCGAGCCTAAACCCCAATACAAAATCATTCTGCCCGAATATTCATCAAACGAATAATACGGCGATTCCTTCGGGAAATCGCGCGACCAGATGACTTTATCCTGTATAAAATCCTTCAACTCAAAACGCACCGCCGTTCGCAGACTCGAATCGGTGTCGTCAAATTCGGCGGAAGTCGGCGCGAGTTTCGGGTCGTCTTTTTTGTCGTCTTTTTTATCCTCTTTCTTTTCCTTTAAATTGCTGCGCGTCAGAACAAATCGCCCGTATTGCTTCGCGCCTTTTTCGGAAAGTTCACGAATCGGGATGACTTCATCTTTTAACGGATTGAGCAGTGCCAGCGCGTGTTTCGACTCGTCGAGTTTCGGAAATTCGGTCACGCCGCTGCCGTCGTCGGCGACGACTCCGCCGCGAAAGCCGCGTGTGAAAACCTTACGCTCGCCGGTTGCCAGATTCCACATTCCGCCGCGCGTTTTGGAAGATAAAACCAGCCAGCTAAAATTGTCCGAAATCTGCGACGCGCTCAGATTGCCGATGGCGGCGACCGGAATTTCGATTGATCCGACTTCCTTTTCAGTGATCTTTTTGCCCGCGCCTTCGCCCTGAATTTCCCGAATCACGATTTTGCCGGAAACCGACTCGAAAATAAACAAGTTGTTCCAGAGCGCGGCATCTTCCTTGTTCATTCCGGCGGCAATCGAATTGTTTTTCAAGTCGAAAACGCCCATTTTCGCGTTCGCCAGCGGTTTCAGAACGATGTAATCGGCACTGCCCGTATTTTTAATTTGTGTGGCGTAAAAAGTAAATTTCTGCAGGCGTTTGCCGTTCGGAAAAGAAAAGATTCCGGCATCTTCCGGTTTGTTGCTCGGCATTCCAAGAATCCGATTGGAATCGAGAAAGATATACGCCCGCGACGTGACATTTTTCAATTCGCCGCCGGTGTCAGCCGGTTTGAACGTCGTTAAATCAAGTGCCAGAGCCGTGTCTCGGCTGCTCGCGTAACTCAGCCCGTCAATGCGGAAACGGAAACGGAAATAATTTGAACGGCTGAACATCGCAAACCGAGAATCGGGCGAAAACTCGATGCAGAAGAAACTTTTTTCCTGCTCGTCGTCTCTGCCTGAAAAAAGCCACGAAATATATTCGTAATAATCCAATTGGTAAAATTCTTTTTTCTGCCAGACGCGCTTGCCGGTTTTGGTATCGAGAATGTTCAGCGCGGCGGAAGTGTCCACGCACGCCAGATAATTTCCGTCGGGTGAAAGT
>JAJAZE010000623.1 GCA_026785925.1 Pyrinomonadaceae bacterium | reverse complement strand
GTCGAGATCGGATAGCCTGCCGCGACGATGTTCAAGCCTTGATAGCCGCTTAAAGAAAACTTAATCGGAATAGATTGACCGGCGTTGACTATATTGACCGTCGGCAGATTAGCAACCGGCTGGAAGAATCCGACAAAGTTAGGAGTTACGCAGTTGAACGGTTATTTGATAAAAATAAAGAATGAATCAACCGAAAATCAGAGACGAAGATTACATTAACTTTATTATCGCCACGCCGCGCATTGTCACTGCGACTGAAGCCTGCGCGTGTCAGCCGGAGAGCAAAGACGCTCCCGCACACGACGCTTTTATCCGCTTGCTGTCGCGTCTTGAACCAGACCCGGAAATACTTTGGACGGAGGCGCAAACGCAGATTGACTTGAACAGAGGGATTTTGGTTCTCGATGATCGAGGCTTTGGAGAAACCCTACTCGCCGTTTAATGCGTTGCTTTACCGTCATTGGTCGGGCAAACGGAAAGCGGTGGTCGAAGGCATCAATTTGATAACTTTGCTCTGGACTGACGGTGTGCGTGTTGTGCCGGTTGATTATCGTGGGTTTGATAAAGACCGCGATGGGAAAACCAAAAACGACCATTTCGCCGAGATGTTATTGGAGGCTTTTGAGCGCGGATTTAACCCACAGCTGATTTGTTTCGACAGCTGGTATTCGTCCATTGGGAATTTGAAATTGATTCGCTCTTCGGGGTGGCGTTTTTTGACCCGGCTCAAATCGAATCGGCAAATTCGGGTGGCTGGCGGCGAACTCGAAGCCGCCTCTGCCGCTGGCTTGTGCGGCGGTGACGGGACGCTCTGCTGGCTCAAAGGGTTTGGGGAAATCAAAGTGTTTCGGGTTCGTGCTACAGACGGCACATCGGAATACTGGGCGGCGAGCCTTTTGGAAATGAGCGAAATCAAGCGGGAAAAGTTTGCACTCTCGGCGTGGCGGATTGAAATGTATCATCGCGGATTGAAACAGCAATGTTTGATTGAACGGTCGCAGTGCCGTCGTTTGCGCCCTGTTTTGAATCACATCGGGTTGTGCATTCGGGCATTTGTGCGCCTTGAAAGTCATTGTTACCGCGAAAAATTGAGTTGGATGGAAGCGAAAACCGAGATTATTCGGGAGGTGGTTCGCGCATATTTGTCGAATCCGCTTTATTCGTCTCTCCCAACTGCGTAACTCCTAATTACCTTAAATGTCGTCGTGAAAGGATAATTCAAATCTAATAATTAGCAGGATTTGAGGTGAATTTCGCCAAATTCATCCACGTCCCACATATTAAACTAATCTGTAAAAAGATTGATTTCGAACGGAAACCGCTAATAACTTAATTTTGTGATACAAATTTGAAACGAAACTGACATTTTTCGGCAAAATTTCGTAGCCAAACCTGAATTCAAGCACTTTTAAGCGAAGATAGTATGATTCTGTTCCGTTGCTATCGCCATAACATTCACATGAAAATTTCCTTTGGTTTTTTTTCTGTTTTCAGTCATTACTGAGCGGAATAGAATTTGCTAGAATGCGTTTAGCATTTTAAGTATTTCATAATCAGCTACTTGCGCTAATGAATTCTTGACCGCAATCAGCCAATTCTTTGATATTTTCCACGATTTGTAGAAAACTTTGG
>JAJAZE010000622.1 GCA_026785925.1 Pyrinomonadaceae bacterium | reverse complement strand
CTTCTTTTCCCACCGGATATTCAATTACCGTGTAAGAACCGTCGGGATTCTGAATGATTTCTTTTTTCGCCGTTGTCACCGTTGTCGTAGTCTTTGTCGTCGTGTCCTGAGCAGCAGCAACGCCCGCCAGCGCAAGCGAAGCCATTAATCCAAGACTTAATTTATTGATGTTTTTCATATAATTTAACTCCTTTTGAAATAAAGAAACGATTCGCATATATCTTGAGGCGAATCGAAATAGACGGTTGGTAATTTTGCAAAAAACGTGCCAGGAGACGTTAAAACTTTTATGCAGAGAAGTTACGCTAAATTATTATCGTAGAGAATTGTTGAACGAAAAAATTATGTATCAGTTTATGACACACAAAAAGAAGGCTTAAACTTAAACATCTAAACCTTCTTCGTTTTCACTAATTTTTTGGGAACAAGTTACTTGATTTCCATTTCAAAAGGCATCATCAACATCGCTTCGCCTTTTTTCATCCGGTCGAAAATTGCGGCGTAACGCAGAGTTTTTCGCACGTCTTCGGGTAAAGATTCGACTAATGCTTTTTGGGTTTCCATTTTTTTCGCGTCGGCGTAGGTTTCTTCAGAACCGCCGAAAATTGATTCGAGAAACGGGCGCGGTTCGGGAAAAGCGACTCGCCGCACTTCTTTATCGGCGGGAATATTCGCTAAACCTTTAGCAATTTCAATTGCTTTTTCGAGTCCGCCGAATTCGTCAATCAAGCCATTTTGTTTGGCTTGCGTTCCCGTCCAAACGCGACCCTGCGCGATGGAATTGACTTCTTCGTCCGATTTACTGCGACCTTTGGCGACTTTCGGGACGAAATCGCCAAAATAAATTTTGTTTGCCTGGTCGGTCATTTTGGCGCGTTCTTCGGGTGTCCATTTTTCGCTTTCCCGAAAGATTCCGGCGTTTTTTCCGCGCATTATATATTCGTTAGTGACACCGACCCAATCGTAAAAACCTTTCAAAACCGGCTTGCCCAAAAATACGCCGATTGAGCCGGTGATGGTCGAAGGCTGGGCAACGATTTTATTGGCGTTGCAGGCGATGTAATAACCGCCCGACGCGGCGACATCGCCCATCGAAACGACCAAAGGCTTTTTCGCCTTGGCGTTTTCGAGCGCGTGCCACATCAAATCCGATGCGAGAGCCGAACCGCCCGGCGAATCCACGCGCAGAACAATCGCTTTGATTGTTCTATCTTCCGCCGCTTCGTTGACGGCTTTGACAATCGTGTCTGAACCGACCATTTCACCGCCGAACGCGCTGTTGCTCGAACTGCCCGTATTGATTGCGCCTGAAGCGTAAATGACGGCGATTTTCTCACCATTATTCAAGCCCAAAGAGTCCGAAGGAATTTCGCGGTAATCACTGCCGCTGACGGTTCGCAGTTTGTCGTCGGCTTTATAACCGAGACGATTTTTTAATTCTTCATAAACCTGATCACGATACGCCGCGCCGTCAATCAAGCCGAGTTGCTGCGCTTCGCCCGCGTGATACGGCGCGTTGTCAATTATCGCTTTGACATCTTCCGGCGATTTTTTGCGCGTTTCGGCAATCGCGCCGCTGAAACGTCCGAAGTATTCATCCAAAACCGCGTTGATGACTTCGCGCTGACCTTCGCCCATTTCTTTTTTCGTGTATTGGTCGGGCGCGTTTTTATATTTCGGTCCGATTTGAATAACGTCGGCTTCGATACCGAGTTTGTCGAGCGAGCCTTTGTAAAACATCGCTTCCGCCGCAAAGCCGTTGATGTATAAGTCTCCGCCGGGCGGCAGAAAAACTTTTTCGGTCGCGGTCGCAATGTAATATTCTTTGTTCATTCCGAGTTCCATATACGAATAAATCGGCTTGCCCGAAGCGCGAAAATCCTTGATCGCGTCGCGCAGTTCGTCGGCTTTGCCCCATCCGATGTTTGGAAATTCGATGTCAAGCAAAACCGCGCCGATACGCGAATCAACCTTTGCCTTCCGAAGCTGCGCGAG
>JAJAZE010000621.1 GCA_026785925.1 Pyrinomonadaceae bacterium | reverse complement strand
GTTCCCATCCGAGCATCGCGGGGACGTGGGCGTTTTCCGCGCCGGCGACGATGACTTTGCCGACGTGCTGGCGACCGTTTTCGCCCCAATACCACATAAAAAAGGCGTGCGCTCCGTGATAGGCGTTGCCGCGCCGATACATTTCGATGTAGGCGGGATTTTCGGCGAATTCGCGTTCGTATTTTTCGCGCAGGTAAAATGCGTCGCGTGATTCGGGCAATAATCGGTGGAAAAATTCGATATACGACGGGTGAAATTTCGGGTCGAACTCGTCGAAACACGGATGCGTGATAATCATCACGCCGCCTTCTTTCAAAAGAGGCTTATTGCGATACATATTAAAATGATAACCGAGAGCCATCACCTGCACGAGAATCGGGTTGAGCGACGAATAGACGTTATACGGCGAAATATCGGGAATGCCGGAAATCAAAATGTCGCACTGACCTTTGACGGGAATTTCGTATTGGCGATAATTCAGTTCGAGAATTTTTTCGTGAACTTTTTCCGTCTCGCCCGCAAAACAGCCGATCAGTTCGTATTGCGCGGGAATTTTGTGCAGTAATTTTCTTCTTGCGCCGCGCGGCAGATTGCCGAACGTGCGCGTCATCGCTTCCCATTTCATTCGGTCCATAAACGAAAATTCGTCTTCGTTGCGCGTCAGAATGTCGTAGCCTTCGGGAAACATTTTGTTATTCAGCGCGGTTTCGACGTGAAAGACGTTGCAGTGTTCGTCAACCAATTTGCCGAGCTTGATAACCTTGTGATTTAAAACCGAGCGCGGCGGATCCATATAAGAATTTGAATCCCGAATCGTCTGCGGCTCGTGATGCTGGCGCAAAGATTCATAATCGCACAGCCCGACGGCGACCGATTTATGTCCGCCGTCCATCGGCACGAGATTGATGTTCAGATAAATCAAAATATCGCTCTCGATGGCGCGTTTGTTGACTCGCAGCGGTTCGTCGTGGCGCGTCTGTCCGATGTTAATTAGATTTTCGTCGTCTTCCGCGTCGTGATTATAATAACGGTCAGGGTAAAATTCGTTAAAAATTGACGAGCCGACCATCCGCTCCATTTCCCACGCCGTCATTTTGCGGTGCAGGCTGTTGGCGATAATCAAATGCACGTCGTCCACGCCGTTCGCCGCGCACATATCCAGCACGACTTCGAGCATCGTCTGGCGCAAATCCGGCGTTTGCATCGGCGGCAGCGGCAAGCTGATGTCGTCCATCGCAATCGTCACCCTGATTCCCGGCTCAAGCTGCGCGTAAAGCGGTTTCGCATCAATCGGATGATTGACCGCGTAACGAATCGCCGCCTCCCGATTCGGCAAGCCTTTAATCGGCGGATTCGGATAAATCACCCGCGTCCCGACCGGCAGATCGTTAATTATAAAATCCTCGCCGAACGGCATAATGCGCGGCGCACTGTCTTTGTCAATGTAGATGATTGATTCGTGTGTTTTTCTGCGTAATTGTAGTGCCATTGTATTTTATTTCTTTATTGCTATCCCGCAAGGCTTTTTGCAAACTGGGTCAATTTTATATGAAAGTAATTTAGCTTCATTACCTTTAACAGTCCATTCAAACATTTCAGTAGTAACTTCCTTTTCATTACCTATTAGTTGAAAGGTCGAGAAATTTTCGCGCTTAAAACCTATGGTTCTCTTCAATCCGTCAACTATTTCATCATCAACAAAAACGTATGCTTTATCAGGCAACGGATAAAATTGGGTACGAATCTGGCGAAGTTGAGCAACAAATATATCTTCAGGGATTTGGCTTTTTAGTTTTTCGTCTGCTTGCTCATAAACTTCTTTAAAGCGCTCATCATTCAACTTTCTATGGAATTCGATAACGCTCTTTTCCAAAGACTGTTCGATTCTTTTGTTTTCGTCAAAAACGCATCCGGTTAGGCTAAATGAAAGAAGCAAAGAAACTAAAATTTTTATCTGCATATACTTTATATTCAGAACCAGATACTTGACACGAACTTCCTTATAAATCATAAGCATTCAAAAGCAGTTTGCCTTCGTAATCAATCAAACCGAGTTTCACGCGGTCGAGCCAACCTTGTCTGCCTAAAACATTGCGCGTGAACGATTCTTCTTTGGCGAAATAGACAGTTGAAAATATTTCGACACCTAAAACATTTAGCATTAGTTCGTGTTGATATGTAACAAAAGGCGCGGTGACAGTCGAGAATATTTTTTCTTCGCCTGATTCTATTTCCAAACCGAGTGTTTCGCCGTGTCTGCGCTCGAAGATACAATTTTCCGCGCCCGTGTCAATTTTCGCTTCGATTTCAACGAGGCTGTCATTTAACCGCAAGATTACCGGAACCGTGATTCCAATTTTCAAAGTATTGTAAAAATATGTTTCATCAAAACTGACTTCTTCCGCCATTTTTACCAACCTCCGAACGGCACACTTTCATCAACAATGTGATGAATAAACGGAATTTCAATCCCTGCGTCTTTGGCTGTTTGATAAACCGTCCGCCCATCGTCATCAACCGCAATCAGTTTATCGCCTTCTAAACAAACCCATTTATTCATATATTCCGCCTCGTGTTCGTCGAGCCATTTCCGCGCTTTCTTATATCGCTCAAGCCGCCAGTTTAATTTTTCCTTTTTCTCACGTTTGGCTTGCTTTTCCGCAGCAATAACTTCGCTTAATTCATCTAAATCTTCGAGCGGCATTGCGCGAATGATATTTGTAACTTGCTCAATATTAGTTTGCATAAAATTTCTCCTATTCACCGTAAGCACTCAAAAACAGTTTGCCTTCGCGCATCAATCAGTCCAAGGATTCAAAATCGTAACTTGCGAATCTTGAAAGTTTTTGACGTTTCGCGTCACAAAAATCATATCGTGTTCCAATGCAGTCGCTTCCAATAAAGAATCAAACGCCGGACGGACAATCCCTTTTCGTTCAAACTCGCCATACATCTTGCCCCAAACTAAAAAAGTCTTTTCCGTCAAAGGCAAAATGCGACGCGAAAAGCGTGTTCGCAATTTTTCCAACCATTTTTCGAGTTCCGCTTTTTTTCTGCCCGATTCGAGCCGCGTAATTCCTTTGCGGATTTCGCCGATGGTTAAAACGCTCAAGAAAAGTTTCGATTCATCTTGCGCGTCAATCCATTCAAGCGCTTTTTCGTTCGGCTGTTTCTGTTTCGGTTCGGAGATGGTGCAAGTGTCGAGTAAAAAGTTCATTCAAACGACACCTCGCGTGGCAAATCACGGGAGCGTTCCAAGAAAGGAATTATTTCGTCCAACGGGCTTTTTTGCAGAAACTCAACCAAACTTTCCCGTCTGCCGTTCGTTTTCTGCCAGTCGGAAATTGAAACGACGACGGCAACTTCCGTGTCGTGTCGGCGAATTATCTGCGGATCACCTTTTTCCGCCAGCCTAATCAATTCACTAAGATTGTTTTTTGCTTCTTTTACCGTATGCGACATTTTTTTAACCTCCCAAAACTCATTTTCTAATATAATGGCTACGTAGCCATTATAAACAAATCCCGATTTAATTTCTATCCGCTTAAATTTTACTCAACTGGCAAAAGGCATAATCCGCAGCGCACTATCGCGGTCAATGTAGATGATTGATTCGTGTGTTTTTCTGCGTAATTGCAAAGCCATAATTTGTTTTAATATCTGATTTCTATATATCTGTCGGCGTATGGAATTATGATTTCGTTTGGGTGCTTTTCGATTACCAGCCTTTGTTTGTTTCGTTCTTCAATTCGCCATTCAACAGGAGAATCATTACCTACAAAAAACAGTTTAACCTCATTATCTGGCTTCAGCTTCCAAATAAATGATGTGCAGAATTCTCCATTTTCAGCTTTAGTTAAATATTCGATGTGATAATGCTTCTCGTCTGGATTCCTAACCGATTCAGAAGTAATTTGCGGAGATGCAGAACGAAAAAATTCCCAAGATATTATTTTTCCAAATTGACTACGGTTCTCTTTGAGGTCATTTAAAATTAAATTGTTTCGATAATCATTTGTTTCATCTTCAGAAAGTTCGCTTTTTATTTCGTCAAATTTCTCTTTCTCAACTTTCCCCCAAAACTTGGAAACGGCATCTTCAAATAAGATTGATTCATTTTTGTTCAGTCTGTAGTAATTATGCGGAGAGATATTGACGTAAACAACGTCGAGTCTGAGCAATAGTATGGTTATCAAAACCAAAGCGACTAATGAATACAAAATTGCTTTTTTCATAATCTGAATTCTACTTGTCGTAAGCACTCAAAAGAAGTTTGCCTTCGTAATCAATTAAACCGAGCTTCACGCGGTCGAGCCAGCCTTGTCTGCCTAAAACATTGCGCGTGAACGATTCTTCTTTGGCGAAAAAGACTTTTGCGTAAGTTTCGATGCCCAAAACCGAAAGCGTTAATTCGTGTCCGTAGGCGGCGAAATTTCCGGCGGCGGTGTTGAAAATTATCAAATCGCCGCTTTCGACATCTATATTCAGTCTTTCCGCGTGAGTTCTTTCAAAAATGCAATTTTCCGCGCCTGTATCAACTTTCGCTTCGAGCCGCACGAAATTTTCGCCGAAAAATAATTTTGTCGGAACGGTGATGCCGATTTTCAGAGTGTCGTAATCGTAGATTTCGGTAAAACTTAAAATCTCACTCATTACCAACCTCCGAACGGCAAACTTTCGTCAACTATGTGGTGCAAAAATGGTGCTTCGATACCTTTGGCAACTGCCTCTTTATGAACTTCCAAACCATCCGCGCCGTGTGCAATCAACTCATCACCTTCCAAGCAAACCCACTGATTCATATATTTTTCGCTGTTCTCGTTAATCCATTTTCGCGCTTTTTTATATATTTCAAGTTCGGCTTTTAATGTCTGTTCCTTTACTTGCGCTTGTCTCTCTTCTCGTTTCCGCTCTTCAATCCATTCATCAAGTCGCCGAAAATCTTCGGGCGGCAAAGTTTTAATTATTTCGATTGCCTGTTCAAAATTTACTTGCATAAAATTTCTCCTACTTCCGGTAATCGCTCAAAAGCAGTTTGCCTTCGCGCATCAATCAGCCCAAGTTTCACGCGGTCAAATTATTTCAAATCTTTGTCATAACTTTTTACCGCTTCGAGAATCGTTTCGACCGCCTGAACATAGAATTTACGATTGATATTCACAAAATCGTCGGTCGGCTGGTGATAATCCTTGTGGTCTTCGACACCGAAATAGATGAACGGAATTTTCTGCCGGTGAAAGACGAAATGGTCTGATTGATTTGTCCAGTCGCCTGATTTTTGCTCCGGGCGGTCGTGTCCCGGAATCAGTTTCACTTTCGCGTTTTTGGCAAGCCGTTCGAGCGGCGGTTTTAATGCCGGATAATGATAAGTTCCCGAAGCGTAAAGTTCGTTTAAATCGTTATGCGCGATCATATCCATATTGATATTCAGCGCGATTGATTCTCTTTTGACGGGCGGCTCGCCGATAAATTTGGTGCTGCCTGAAAAGCCTGATTCTTCGCCGTCGAAAGCGGCGAAAATTATCGAGTGCGCCGGTTTATTTTTTTTAAAGTATTCGGCGATGGCGAAAAGTGCCGCCGTGCCGGAAGCGTCGTCGTCCGCGCCGTTGTAGATTTCGCCTTTGATCGTGCCGAGATGGTCGTAATGCGCCGACACGACGATGTATTTGTCCTTAAACTGTTTGCCTTCGATGTAGCCGACGACGTTCGCGCCGTTGATTTTCGCGCCGTTTCGCCCCGTTACTTCAAACGGCTGAAAATATGATTCGCCGAAAGATTTGATACCGGCGGTGTTAAATTGCGCGGCGATATATTCACGCGCCTTGATGCCGCCCGTCGTGCCGATGCCGCGTCCCGCCATCTCGTCCGCCGAAAGTGTTTGCAAATCGCGCAAAAGTCGTTCGGCATCAATAATTTTAGATTTGGGAGCGTCCGCCGCGATTTGCGCCCGCATCGGCGACAGCGAAAATATCAGCAGGAAAAACGAAAAAATCAGCTTCATAAAATTACTTCAAATTCAAAATCGCCCAATCGTGCTGCGTCGCCGTTTGTTTCAAGCGGAAATCAGGATTAATCGCCACCGGATGACCGACAATCGAAAGCATCGGCAAATCGGAAATGCTGTCCGAGTAAGCATAAGATTCGGACAAATTGATATTTTCGCGCTCGGCGTATTCGCGCATCCATTTGGCTTTCGTCGCGGAAGCCATAATTGGCGGCAGAATGCGTCCGGTCGCGTAGCCGTTGACGAATTCGAGACGGTTGGCGGCGTAGTCGTCAATGCCGAGATGATTCATCAGCTTATCAATCGTGAAATCGAGTGCGCCGGTGATGACGATTTGTTTCTGACCGATTTTTTTCGACTGCGCGATTAACTCCGGTGTGCCGTCGAAAATCGCGGGTTTTAAGACTTGTTCAAAAAGCTCGTCGCTGAAATAGCGCAGACGGTCTTCGGATTCGCCCCGGTAGCTTTGGAAAAAGAATTCGTTAAAGACGTTGCGCGAATATAAATCGGTCACGCCGAAAAGCGGCAGTTTTGCCAGCGTACCGACCGATTTTTTGATAGTCGCAAAAAGTCCCTGCTGGCGGCGTGAGTAGAAGGCGAGCGTATGCACGAGATTCGTGCTGACGAGTGTTCCTTCCAAATCGTAAAATGCCGCCGCTTGTCCGTTTTTTCTCATTATCGCGCTTGTATTCACTGAAAATCTTCTAAAATCCGTTTTGTTTGAAAGTCTTGAATATAGCAAAATTTTAATGTTTTGGATAATTTATGCGAGTCAGCGGAAACAGCTTTTACAGTTTTATTACAATCGTTTGGCAGGCATTCGGAACAATTCGGCGTGTTTTAGAGTCGGCGCACGGCGGGAACGCGGCTGAGCCGTGTTTTGGGAATAACTCAGGAGCATTCCAAGGTTTTGCTGGCAGAGAAAACCGCGTTTCCAAGAAGCGAAAAACTTCCTGAAAACGCGGTTTTAAGTTTTCTCGCGGCTCGAAAATCTATTGATTTGATTTGTTTGCCAAAGTGATGCGAATTTTTTCCGCTCCGCGCACCACCGTCAAAGTTTTTCCCTCAAAAGTATTAACGCGAAGCAGCTCGGCGGAAAGTTTCACGCCGTCAATCGCAACAATTACGTCGCCGACTTTCACGCCCAAACGCTCGGCGTAACTTTTCGGGGCGATGGTTTTAACTTTTCGACCGCCGTTCTCCGTGCTGATTTCAAGTCCGATAAACGACCAGATTTTTTCATCGTCGAGCGGATTCGGATTGCCGGCGTTCGGCATATTTTCAACAGTTTTGTTCGGATCGAGGTTTTCAGGAAATAAAGTTTTCTGTTCGGTCAAGGAAAGATCGCGCGATTCCACGCCGTCGGAACTATTTCTCTGATTTCGGCGGCGCAGTTCATTCGGCGGTTTTCCGGTTGATTTGACGGCGACGACTTGAATTTCAGATTGGTTTTTCGGCGGCATCGCGCTTTGCTCTAAAGTGCCGACGACGACTTTTTCCTCAACAAAAGACTGCCCCGAATTATTAACGGCGGCAAAATTCTCCGGCATCGAGAAATTATTCGGCGCGTCTTCGGCGACGGTCGGTTTTGGCGGCGCAACTTCGGCAACCGGCGGCACGAGATTGTCGCCGAAAAAAAACGAATTGTTGAAAGCAAATACGCCAAGCACCAAAACAACGACGCTCAACGGCAAGACGTAGCGCAGAATCGGTAAAAATCGCGGCTGAGAATGTGCCGATTTTGCCTGAGCGATGCGGGCTTTAACCAAAAAATCGAAAGTTTTCGGCGCGTCAACCACACTTAAACCGTCAATCATTTCCCAGACGCGATTTTGCGCGTCACTGGTTTTTCGGCAGTCGGAACAATCGTTCAAATGCCGAGTCGCCGTTTCGCTCAAAGCGGCGCGTTCTTCAAATTCTGCTGTGTAATCTCGACAATTCATAAGGTTTGCTGTTTAAAAATAATTCTGTAACTTTTCCCGCAACAGTTTGCGGGCGCGGCTGATGCGCGATTTCGTCGTGCCTAATCCGAGTTCCATAATCGCCGCGACTTCTTCGTAAGATTTACCTTCGACATCTCGCAGAATAATCGGCGCACGATATTTTTC
>JAJAZE010000620.1 GCA_026785925.1 Pyrinomonadaceae bacterium | reverse complement strand
TTATTTTGCCACCGTAATTTCCTGCGTCGTCGAATTATAGCCGCCGTTGTCAACAACATTTCCGGCTTTGTCCACGAGTTCGAGTTTGATGTTGTGTGTGCCGTTCGTCCATCCGCTCAACCAAATCGGCGACCATTTATCAATAAATTTTGCGTCGCCGCCGTCAACCGAATACTTCACGCGATATTCGCCGCCATCGCCCGCAAGTTTGGCGTTGGAGAGCCAAAAATCAATCATTATCGCATCCGCCTCCGCGCCTTTGTATTCGCCTTTCGGTCGGCTGTAAGTCAAAAGCGGTTTTGCCGCGTCAACCGCGCCCGCTTTGGAACTCTTCATATCTTTGCCTTCGGGCGCGGTCTTCGTGTTGGCGTTCGACATCGTTTGATTGGCGTTGGTCGTCGCCGGTTTGGTCGTGTCCGCGCCGCCGTTTTTCACCGTGAACTTGACCATCTGAAACGCGCCCGCGTTTTTGTAGCTTTCGTGCCACGGACGCGACGGGAAAAACCGCAGCGTGTGCTGCCCGTCCGCCACATTTCGCAATTCAAACTCGGTATCCAGATTGTAATAAGCCTCATACGGCTGATTGTCCAGAATAACGTGAATGTGGTTGCCCATTCCCGTCGTCATATCCTTCATCGGTTTGTAGCCTTTCAAATCGCCGCCGAGCGCGAGTTTGACTTTGACGGTCGAACTCTGAACATTCGCGCCGTTTTTCGGTTCAATAACCGTCACCGTCGGCGCGGCGGCATCCTGCTCGCCGCGCGTTTTCATCTCGTCGGCGATTTTCGGCGGGCGCGGAACTTCCGTCAGATTCTGCACCGCCGGCAAAGCGTTTGTGTTCGCCGCATTCGCCGTGTTCACGGCATTGACGTTCGCCCGATTCGCGCTGCCGTTCGTGTCCGTGTTCGTTTCGCAAGCCGAAACAGCGGCAAGCATCGTCAAAAGCGTTAAAATTTTTACTGATTTCATAAATTTCTCCCAATTCTGTTCTTCGCCAAAGCGATTATTTGATTTTAGTCTCGTCTTTCCTGCATTGTAACGAAGATTTATTGCTTTCTCAAACAATCAATTTTATAATCAATTCACTTTTACAAGTATCCAACCGGCATTTTTTTATCGTTCGCTTTTCTACATTTCAAAAATATAAGGAGAACTGTCAATGCGAATTCCGAAACTGAAAATTTTTATATTCTTACTGCTGTCGGCAAGTTTGACGACCATTGCCGTCGCGCAGAAAACCGATTTAAACGCCCGCGATTTCAAACAACTCGCAGGCGCGGCGGAAGAAATTCCGTCAATGCGCCTGCCGAATCCGGCTGATTTAGGTCTAAAGTCTAAAACCGCAATGTTGCCGGTTTCCGCCGAACGCGGCGTGCAGAAATACGAAATCCCGATTGAAAACGCCGCCGACTTTCGCTTGTTGCTAATTGCGCCGACGAGCGAAAAGTGGAGCGTCAAAATCGCTTTGCCGAACGAAGACTTTATCAATTTGCGCGGCACGATTTCGCCGAACATCGAAATTACGAAAGACTTTTACGGTTTGGGCGACGAGCGTTTTCCCGCCGAAGTTTTCACTATCAAAGACGCGGCGGCGGGAATGCTGCGCGTTGAAATCAACACGAATCGCACCGCGACCGGCGGATTTATCGTCGCGGGCAGCGAATCATCGCTGCGGCTTTATTCTTACGTCAACACTTTGGAAACAATTCGCGGCAGCAGCGTCGGTTTAGTCGCTTCGATTTTCGACAACGACGACGCAACGATCTTCGCGGGCAAAATCCGCGAAGCGTCGGCGAGCATCGGAACGCCGACCGGCGAAATTTTGCGAACGCCGCTGTTTGACGACGGCGGACACGACGACCGACTCGCCGGCGACGGCGTTTTCGGCGGCGCGTTCGTGCCGACTCAAGCGGGAAAGTTCGTCGCGCAAATCACGGTGCGCGGCACGAATCGAGACGGCGCGGCGTTTATCAGAACCGGTGAACATCTGATCGAAGTTGCGGCAAACCGCGTTAGTTTCGGCGGCAGCGCCTTGGTCAAACCAATTGACGACACGCGCTTTCAGATAGATTTAGCGGCGCGTAATCTTCGCGCCGGACAAAAAGTTATCGCGCACGCCGAAGTTTGGGGACG
>JAJAZE010000619.1 GCA_026785925.1 Pyrinomonadaceae bacterium | reverse complement strand
CGACGAAAAAACGAAGATGACGATAAAATCCAATTCGTCCAAGGGCGGCGGCGGTTTTAACGAGTTTCGTTTTGAAGATAAAAAAGGTTCGGAGCAAATCTTCACGCACGGAGAGAAAGACCAGGACATTCGCATTAAAAATACGCGGCGTGAATACATCGGCAACGACCGCCATTTGATTGTCTACCGGGACAAACGCAAAAAAGTTCACCGTGACGAACATAATATTATCGAACGCGATTTGATCGAAAAAATCGAGCGCGATTACCATCGTCACATCGAAGGCAAAATGGCGGCAAAAACCGATGGTTCTTTATCGCACGAAATCGGCGGCAGCGAAGCAAGAAAAGTCGGCGGCAATTTCGCGCTCGATGTTTCGGGAAGTTATACGGTTACGGCAAATACGATTGTGCTTGAAGCGCAAACCGGATTGACTATCAAAGTCGGCGGAAACTTCGTCACGGTCAACTCGGCTGGCGTGCAAATTAACGGCACAATGGTTCTTATCAACAGCGGCGGCGCGGGACTTCCGGCATCATCCGGCTCAATCGTTGCGCCGCTCGACCCGGATGAAGCGGAAATTGCTGACAATGCCGATCCGGGAAGCAAATCTCCGACCTACAAAAACCAACGAGGGATGATTCCGTCCCCGAAAATTCCGACTTATACAAAGCCTTCGCACAAGCCTAAGTCGCCGAAGAATAAAGATAAAAAATCGTGGATTGAAATCAAGTTGGTTGACGAATTGGATAATCCCGTGCCGGGCGAACGCTATCGCGTTACGCTGCCTGACGGCTCAACTATCGCTGAAGGCACGCTGGATGAAGAAGGATTTGCGAGAATCGAAAATATTGATCCGGGAACTTGTCAGGTAACTTTTCCAAGACTCGATGATTCGGCTTGGGACCCGAAAACTTAGTTCTTATTCGCTGATCGAAAGGTATAATTTGAGGTTTATGCAAAAAGTAGTTACCGGTAATTCGGCAAAGAAATTTTCATCAATCGGCGTTATTTGGCTGGGGTGTCTGCTTTTCACGGGTTGCGCCGAACCGTCGGTTTATTCGCAGCGCAACATCAAAAGCCCAAAACCGGCAGCGACGCAAAGGACTACTATAAAGAAAAAGGAAAAAATGAGTGAAGAAAAAAATTATCCGGTTGTTGATCGGGAAACGGCGCAAAAAGAGCTTGAATCTTTTATTTTTGAACTTAGTTACGGGCGGAAAGTCGAGCCGCGCAACCTCGACCCGACGCACGTTGAAGAATTTCTTCGTCAAAGACTCGACCGCAGTAAAGAACCTGCGTCGTTTGAACGGGCGCGGCAGGTGGTTGATTTTTATGATTTAACCTCGGTGGTTGACCATTTTGAGAAAATGTTGAGCCGAAGCGAGAAAGATGCGCGGGAGCTACTCCAATCGGTTGAAATGGTCAGAATTTTAGGCGAACAAGGCACCACCGACCAACAAAAAAAAGCTCTTGAATATCACGATTGGCTAGTCAAAAGCCCGTTTGCCGAAAAAGAGTTCAAGGCTTTAACCGAAGCGATAGATTCATTTCAAACCTTTGCGCCGAACACGCTGACGGAAGCGATGAAAAAACAGCATCCGATTCTCAAGGAGCGCGGCAAAGACCACCTAAAAGGCAATAGCGAAGCAATGTTTATCAACGGCTTAGCCGAAGAAATTTTTACTTTACAAAACAGCCGCCTGCCGCAGCTACTCGGAGTTTTAGAATCGCGCCGGACGATTTTGAACGCGGCTTCACCGAAGGAAAAACCCGAAAAACTAACGCTTGTTTATTTAGAGCAAATGCCGGTTTCGTCGCCGCGTTGGGCGGCGCGGCAACTGCGGCGCGAATCGCGTGAAGGAAAAACCGATGCGGTCATTGATTCACTGCGAAAATCATTTAAAGCCGTCAAAGATGAAAAATACGAAGAAGAAGAAGAAATCAGTTTTTTGTTAAGCGCAGCGCGGGCAGTCCGTTTTTTCGGCGCAGAACTTAATGATGCAGAGAAAAATTTGATAAAGAACGGCGATGTGTATCAGATAGATTTTTTAGACCGCGATATTTATAACGGAGATAAATAAATGGGACGATGGATTAGAGCGCGGCAGGGCGACACATTTTGCAGTCTTGCGGTAAGCGGCGGTTTTGTGGATTGTCAGGTAGTTCGCAATCACAATGCTAATGCCGCCATCAGCATTCGGCAATTACAACCGAGAGACAATGTCTACATTCCGACAATTACCGAAGGAAGCAACTCCGTCGCCACCGAACGACGGCACGTTTTTGTGCGACGCGGCGCCCCGTTCGCCGCGATTCGCTTTGTGCGCGGTGGGCGAGACAACCGAATTCCGCGAGAACTCGCCGTAAGTCATTTGCAAATCAGCAATTTTCAGACCGACCGAGGCGGCACGAATGCCACTCTACCGTTTGCCGGAGCGGCTCAATGGCAGTTTGATGCCGATTCGTTTATTGACCCCGATGCTTTCAAGATTGAAGTTTCAGACCGCCGGGCAACCGCCGCCACGCTGCAAGTCGAATTTCAGGCACTGCACCCTATTTATCGCGGAACGGTCGTCACCGGACACGATCTAAATTGGTCGAGTGTCGCCGAGCGTGATCGCCGCAAATCAGATATTACGGTTCATCGCGCCACGCCGCTGCCTGACCAGCGTTACCGCTCGCCGTATCTGCGGCTCATCGTTGATGAAACCGATCAACTGCCGCTCGGACCGGCGGCTCCGATGCAAACTCTCCTTGTAACTGACGACCAACCGAATGAAGAGCGCGTCGAGATTTTAGACCAGCGAGTCCGAGCAACCTATCTTGTCCAAACTTGTCCGATAGCAGGCGATGCGCGTTGTCGCGTGACGGCGGAAGCACCGGTCGGCGGACGCGACCGCCGCAAACGCCGCATCAAATTATGCGTCGGCATCCTGCGCCAGAACGTCGGCGATTTAACAGGATTTAACGGAATTACCGAACCGATGATTCGGCATCGTCTTTTCCGCTGGGTGCGGCGCGTTTATGCTCAAGCCGATATGTCTCCGGTTCTGGTTGCGCCGAATATTCGTTTGCTCGACCCGCCGAGTCAAAATCTAATTGTCGTTTCCGACTTGACGGGTGATTTTGCGACCGGCACAACGACTGCCGGAGTATCTCCATCGGTTATGTCTTTTACGATTACCTCTGTGCGGGCAACCGGAATATTATCAAAACCCGTCAGCATTAACATTCCGCGTCCTCGCAGGGGCGCATCCGTCACACCGATAGACATTGCCAGGCTGATTGTCAGGGCGACTAACGACGCTGATTTTACGGCTGGGTCATTTCAAAACGCCGCTTCTATACGCTCACGCCAATCAAGACGGTCAGCCGATGTTCTTATCCGCGACAAACAGGGCGGACGGGTGACGATAAGTGCCGTCCTGAACAGTGATTCGGGAGCAAGTTTGACGCTGGCAAATGTCAATCTCAATGGTTATCAAATGTCTAACGGCAACGATATGATGAACGGCTCACTGCACGAACGCCAGCTTCTCCGTAATTATAACAGCGGCGAAGATCGCATGGATTGTTACGTCGTCGGACAGTTTCAAGGAACTGCTTCTGTTCGAGGACGTTCCTACGTCCCCGGATTAACGATGCCCGCCGCCTATCGGACCGCGCCGGAAATCGTGAATAGCTGCGTAATGGGATCAACCTCCAATTCAGGTATGGTTATGGATGGCGGAGATAATCTTCCTTACACTTTTCCGCACGAAATGGGTCACGCGCTGCTTGACTGTTTTCATACGAACACGCTGTTTGAGTTAATGAACGGAAATGGCACATCCGTTGCCGCGATAGTTAGCGGAACCAAACGCCTATGTGATGTTCCGGTTCAAATTCCGTATGGAGAATTCGACCCGCGAGGCAATTATGTGACCGGAACTCTTAATACCCTGGGTAGAGCTACGGACTTCTTTGCCGCAACCCGATTGGGAACAATTAGCCGAAGGTTGTTTAATAATTGGTAAATCGCGGAAAAATAAAAAGGAGAATATAAGTTATGCCGCCAGCCGCCAGAATCACAGATAATGTTGCACATCCATTGCCGCCCGTTTTGACCGGCGGACCGACCGCGATTACCGTTATTATCGGAATGCTTCCGGCGTGGCGCGGTGTCGGCGGCGGTGTCGCCGCCGGGATTACCGCCGGAAATAAAGCCGCAACGACAGCGATTCAGGTGGCGGAAGCGGCGACTAAAGCCGCCGGTGCAACGCCCGCCGCACCGGGTTTACTGGCAACCGAGCAAGCTCTGAAAGCCTCGCTTTTAGCTTCGATGTCGAGTATGATTTCGGGTTCCGGCACGGACATCCACGTTTGCGCCACGCCATCGCCCATTCCGCCGCATGGACCCGGCGTGGTTACGACGCCTTCGACGACCGTTATGATTG